>NZ_JBHWMB010000003.1:14307-84737 GCF_042730015.1 Streptomyces sp. NPDC059957
TTTTTTTCATTGGGGGTGCCGTATTCTGAGGCGAGGGAGGAAGCCGGCCCCGAGGGCTTGGGCGACTAGCCGGCTCGCGGTGTTCCCCCCCGGCAGGTCACGGGCATGTCCCGCGCCTCCTGCCGATCGGGCGCGGCCGGACACCGGCCGCGGCCCGGGCGGGCCTACGCGTACGCGGGCAGCGCGGGGAACACGACCAGCGAGCCGTCCTTGTCGCGGGCGATCTCGATCGCCATGTCGGTCGTGGGGCCGTTGACGACGACGCCGTCGCCCAGCCTGTGGAGCCCGTTCACCGCGCGCAGCAGGCGATCGACGTCACCGATGTGCATCACGGGCACCAAACCGGATGTGCGCGCCAGCTCCAGCGTCGACAGGCGCTCCAGGACCCCGGCGATGCCCGACTCCAGTGTGCCGAGGCGCTGCTGGTCGGCCTTGAGCGCGCGGGTGAAGTTCGCGAACACGTTGCCCGAGTCGTTCTGGGCGTGCTCGACGGCCTGCAGGATGATGACCCGCCGCTTCAACGCGATCGCCAGGGCGGCGAGTTCGAGGTGGGTGCGGAACTCGCCGCCCTGGTCGTCGACGCCGGGGAACGACTTGTTCAGCGTGCCGATCTGGACGGGCTCGCCTTCGGGCAGCTTGTCGAGTGCGCTCTGCCACTTGGCAAGGCGGCGGTCGGCGGCGGCCAGCGCCTTGCTGATGGCATGCACCGCCGAGTCCAGTCCCAGCGAGACCCCGAGGCTGCCCTGGTCGAGCAGGACGGCGGTGGCCTTCTCGATGGCATCGCGGCAGCCGTCGAGTTCATTGCGCTCGTCGGCGAGCTTCTGTTCGTGCAGTTCCTCCAGCAGTTCCGTGATCCGCTCGACGGCCTGCTGGCGCGCGTGGTCGGCATGCGCGCTCACCCCCACGGCTATGGCCAGGAGTACGAGCGGTGCGGCCAAGGTAAGCGCCGCGCCGCCGGCGGCCGCGACACCGGCCGTCGCACCCGCTCCACCGGCCGCGCTCGCTGTCGCCGCCTTGCCGACCGGCACGAACGTCGCCTGGGCGGTGATGCCCGTCGAGCTCACGAGCGCTCCGTGGATGCCGCCGGCCGCCGCCTTCGACGCCATCGGGCGGACGATGCCCTGACCGAGCTGGGAGACGACCTTCGCCGGAACCACCATGCGGTACAGGCCGTCGCCGGCAGCGGCCGCCCCGGCCGCCACGGAGGAGTCCCGCGCCGATTGCGTGATGAGCTTCGACAGGTGCTTCGCCAAGGGACTCGCGGCGTCGAGCGGGATACCCCGGCTGCGTTCGAGCCTGTCGGGCAGCGGATGCGCCTCGAGTGTGGCAATCGGCTCGTCGGCCAGGCCGGCCAGCACACTGCGCAGTTCGGCCAGGCGCGCAGCCGTCATCGGCTCGTCTCCGGCCAATGCGGGCACCCGGACGTCCCCGGTCGCCAGCGTCCACACCGGAATTACTGCCTTGCGGTCGTCGGTCATCTTCTCCCCTTGTATGCGGACAGCAGCCTACGGCCGACGTCCGACGAGAGCGGCATGAACCTGGTGCCCGGCGAGGGCGATACCCGGGGCAGCTCCGTGGTTCACCTCCGCAGCTCGCCGAGGTGGTCCGACAGGGTTCGGGACGGGGTCCAGCCCTGGGCGCGGGCCCGGGTCAGGTCCAGGACCACGGGGTGTGCCAGCTGGTCCACCGCGTAGCGGCTGAGGGCCGGTTCGCCGCAGGACAGGGATTCCGAGATCCTTGCCGCGGTCCGCGCCAGGGCCGGCGGGAGGTGCCGTACGCGGGCGCGGACGCCGTGGGCGCGCAGGACCTCGGCGACGGCCGCGTCGCGGCGGTACGGGAGGGCGTCGGCGATGTTGTACGCGCCCGCGGGCCAGGCGGGAGCCGCCAGGCAGGCCCCGGCCAGGTTCTCCACCGCCGTCAGGCTCAGCGGGACGTCCGGGCCCGGCAGGAACAGGGTCCCGGCACGGATCCGGGAGAGCAGCCGGGGCAGGAGCTGGGTGTCGCCGGGGCCGTACACGGCGCGCGGGCGCAGCACCACCGCGCCTGCGGCCAGCGCCAGGGCCTCGCCGGCCGCCTTCGTACGGCCGTAGGCGTTCAGGTGCCCCGTGCGCGGGTGGTCCTCGCGGACGAGCGTGCGGTCGGGGCGGGGGTCGTAGACGCTGGCACTGCTCACCCAGACCACCGGGCGGGCGCCCGCCGCGCGCAGCAGCCGTTCGGTGCCGGTCACGTTGACCGCGTGCATGACGGCCTCCGCGGGGGAGCCCGGCGCCGGATCGCCGACCGCCGCCGCGCAGTGCACGACGAGGTCCACGCCCGAGAGGTCCGGCTCCCCGAGGGACGCGTCCCAGAAGCGGTGTTCCCCGAGCGGTCCGGGCCTGCGGCCCACGCACACCACCCGCGCCCCGGCCGCCGCCGCGGCGCGGGCCACGTGCCCGCCGCAGAAGCCGCTCGCGCCCGTGACGGCGATCCGGACCCCGTCCGCGCTACGGGACCTCATGCCGCCGCCCGTACGACCAGCGAACGCCACCCGGGCAGAGCGGCCCGGCGGTCCACCCGGGCCCGGGTCACGACCGGCCGGTACGGAGCCAGCGCCGCCAGTACTCCGACCAGTTGCTCCCGCGCCAGCCGGGCTCCGGGGCAGGCGTGCGGCCCGGCGCCGAAGACCAGGCGGGCGACGCCGGGCTCGGCGGGGCTGCGCCCGTCGGGGTCCCGCAGGTGGGCCCCGGCCGCGTGCCGGGCCACCAGGAGCAATCGGTCCCCGGCCCGGACCGGGCAGCCCCCGACCGAGCCGCCGGCCGCGGCCACCCGGGGCAGGAGGGGGGAGGCCGCCGTCACGCGCAGGAGTTCATCCGCCAGGGCGGGGCACAGCGCCGGGTCCGCCGCCTGGTCCCACAGGCCCGCGTCGGCGCACCAGGCCACGGCCCGGGGCAGCGCCGCGACGGTGGTGTTGACGGCCGCGACCGCCAGCATCGCGGACCGGTCGCCCGCCCCCGGGCCCAGGAGCCCGCGGAGCCGTTCGGCGGTGCGGATCGCCGCGGCCTCGGCGCCGGGGCGGGGCGGGCCGGGGAGATGGCTGCGCACGGAGGCGGCCGCGGCCTCGGCGGCGGCCTCCGCGAGGGCGAGGGGGGAGGCGCCGTCCGAGGAGCCGGACCGCAGGAGCGCGCACACCACCGAGCCGGCCAGTTCCCGGGCCAGCGGGACCAGGTCCACCGTGCCCCCGAGCGGCAGCGGCGCGAGCCGCCGCAGGAGCAACGGGTGCCATACCGGCCGCAGTTCCCGGGTCCCGGCCGCGCCGAGCTGCTCGGCGAGCTCCCGCCGGGCGGTCCGGTGGCCGGAGCCCTCCTGGTCGAAGAGCACGCCCTCCACCCGGGCGGCCCGGGCCGCGCCGCCCGTGGTGCCGGGCGCGGTGCGGTCCAGCGGCAGCCGGGTCAGCGCCTCCCGGTAGGCCGCCGTGCCGTGGACGATCAGCGTGCCGCGGCCGAGCCGGCGCACGGGCCGCCCGCGGGTGGCGGCGAGCAGCGCGAACAGGAGCGGGTGGGCGCGCAGGTAGACCCGCCGGTCCCGGCGGCGCGCCTTCGCGCGGGCCGCGGCGCGGGCTTGCGGACGGGCATCCGCGGGGGCTGCCGTGAGGGCACCCGTGCGGGCCTCGGCGTGCGCCTTCGTACGGGCACCCGTGTGGGCCTCGGTGCGGGCATCCGCGCGGGCCTGGATGCCGATCTTCGGGTCGGTGGTCATCGGACGTGTGCCTCCGCGGTGTCGGCGGGCCGGTAGCGCCGGTCCCAGTACCAGAGCAGGGTGCGGCGGGGTCCCCAACTCCGCAGCCTGCGCAAGCTGTTCTGCACCACCAGGTGCTCCGCGCGCACGATCCGCCCGCTGTGCTCGCGGGCCCGGTTCAGCAGGGCCACGTCCTCGGAGCGTTCGTGCAGCGGCACCCGCAGGGCGCCGCCGCAGCGCAGGTAGAGGCCGGCGGTGATGCCCAGGTTGTGGCCGTGGCACAGGACGTACGGGGTGCGGTAGCGCGGGTGGCGGTGGGCCCGCCGGTAGCGGCCGTAGAGCGAGGTGAGCCGGATCAGCGCCGGCAGCAGCCGGGCTTCGAGGAGGGTGGGCCGCTCGTCGTGGCGCGGCACGCTGCGGCCGCACAGCATCTCGGCGCCCCGCCCGAACTCCGCCTTCGCGACGGCCGTCCAGTCCGGGGCGGGCAGGCAGTCGGCGTCGGTGCGCAGCAGGTGGGTGGCGCCGGCGGCGATGGCGTACCGGAAGCCCGTGTCGGCGGCGGTCCCGGCGCCGGGCCGCTCCTCCCGGGCCAGCTCGACGGGAAAGGGTGCCGAGCGCGCGAAGTCCCGTACGGCCTGGGCCGTCCGGTCGGTGGAGGCGTTGTCGACGACCGCGAGCGTGAAACCGGTGTCGTGCTGGGCGGCGAGCGCGGCCAGGGTGGCCCCGATGGCCGCCGCCTCGTTGTAGGCGGGGACGACCACCCACAGGTTCGGCTTCGTCAACTGCGCGCTCCTTCGGGTTGGTTGGCGGTGGCCGCCCAGGATGCGGCGCGGAGCAGCACCCGGGCGCACAGGCTGCCCCAGACGAGCAGTCCGATCAGCGGCCCGGCCCCGTGGTAGAGGTCGCCGTGCAGTTCGGCGGTGGCGGCGAGGTAGGGGCCCGCGGCGAGGGCGAGCAGTCGGCAGGCCAGCGCGGCCGCCAGCGCCGGACCCGCGACGGCGGCAGGCCGGGGCCTGCCGGGGGCCCGGCGCGGGGCGAGCCACAGGACGGCCGCGAACAGCGCCCACAGCGCCGGGACCGCGCAGCCCGGACCGCCCGCCGTCACCACGGCGGCGACGGCGGCGCCCGCGAGGCAGAGCACGGCCGCCCCCGCGATGTCCCGGGCCGCGTCGCGCACGGGGTTTCCGCTGCCCGCGTTCTGCCCGCACATGGCCCGGATGCCCGTACGCAGCGCCCGGGTCAGCCGCACCACCGACCAGCCGAGGGCGAGGACGAGCAGCGGCCGCCAGTGCGGGGCCGCGGTGGGCAGCCGTCCGGCCAGCGGAGCCGCGGCGGCGGGCAGCAGGGCCGCGGCCAGCCCGTCCACGGCCCGCCCGGCCCCGCCGGCACCCGCCCCGGCCCGGGCGGCCAGCGAGCCGAGCAGCAGCACGGCCGGGGCCGTGCCGACGAGCAGGGCGTACGTGAGCGAGCCCGCGAGCGCGTCGCCGTTGGCCCGGGTGTAGCGGCGGTGGGAGGCCATGACCCGCTCCCGGACGGCCCGCCACGGGGTGGCGGCGGCCATGGGGGAGCGGGGCCCCGCCCCGGGGCGGAGCCGGGCGGCCGAGGCCCGGGACCGGACGGCGCGGACACGGGCTCGCCACGCGCGTGCGGCCGTCACCGGGTGCGCTGCCGCCGCGCGCGGGTGACCTCGGCCGAGGTGGCGGTTCACGGTCGGGGCGCGCCGTTCCGTGCGGAGCCGGAGCCGGAGCCGGAGCCCGAGCCAGTGTCAGTGCCGTTTCTCGTGCCGGACGCGGAGCCCAGCCGGTGGGCCGCCAGGGCCGCCGTTGCCGCGCGGTCCGGTTTGCGGGAACGTCCCGACAGCGGGATCCGCGCGAACAGCAGGGCGTCGGGCGCGGCCGTGCCCATGCGGCGCAGCGGGCCCGCCAGCGCGGACCGCAGCGCGGGCCCGTCGGCGCCGTGGCAGGGCTGTACGACCGCCACGAGCCGCTCGTCGCCGTAGCCGTGCCGGTCGCCGGGGTCGGCGGGTATCCCGACGAGCAGCGCCAGTTCCACCCCGGGCACGTGCAGGGCCGGTTCGTACAGGCCCGGGTAGATGTTCTCGGCCCTGCGCAGCACCATGTCCTTGGCCCTGCCCTCCAGCACGATCCGGCCCGAGCCGTCCAGGCGTGCCCGGTCGCCCGTACGCACCCACGGATCGGGGTCCTCGCCGAGGTAGCGGCGGTGGGCCCCGGGACCGGTCAGCAGCAGTTGCCCGTCCGCGTCGCACTCGGCGCGCACACCGGGCAGCGGGGCGCCGACCAGGTCGCCGGGTCCCTCGTGGGCGGTCTTCTCCCGGGACTCCACCGCGGCGGCCGGGAACAACTCGGTGAGCGCGTACACCCCCCAGGCCTCATCGGCCCCCGACTCCCTTACACGTCCCAGCAGTTCCGCGCTCGCCGGAGCCGATCCGGTCCACACCCGGCCCCGGAATCGGGCCCCCGCGCGCAGTGCGTCCCGCAGCTGCGGCGGGGTGAGGTAGGTGTCCCGCGGTGCCAGCCGGGCCAGTTGGCGGGCCAGCACCCGTGGTGAACGCGCCGGGAGGGCCACGGCGGCGCCGCGCACGAGGGCGGGGACGAGCACGAAGAAGGTGCCGCCGAGCACGGGCTCGGCAGCCGCGGGGGAAGCCCAGGACTTCCCCGGAGCGGGGGAGGGCGCGGGGGAGAACAGCGCCGACACCGTCTCCATCCCGGCGGCCAGGCTCGCCCGCGTGTGCACCACCGCCCTGGGCCGCGAAGTGGTCCCGGAGGTGAACACGATGACCGCGTCGGCGTCCTGGTCACCGGTGAACCGCGGGGGAACGCCGAGCCGCCCCGCATGCCGGTCCAGTCCGGGCGCGCACCCCGGCAGCCGCCGCCCGACCGTGGCCACCGGCGCGCCCAGCCCGGCCAGGTCCGGCAGTTCCAGCCCGGCCGCCCGCCGGGCCAGCGGCCGCGCCCACCCGGCGACGGCCTGCGCGGCGGCGTCGGCCAGCACCAGCGCGGGCCGCGCCGAGGCCAGCCGGGCGCGGAGCACGTCGGGTCCGGCCCCCGGGTCGAGGACGGCCCCGCGCAGGCCGAGCCGCCACAGCGCGAGCAGGACGGCGAGCGCGCGCGGCCCGGGGCGTACGGCGACCCCGACGGTGTCCCCGGCGCGCAGTCCGCGCGCGTACAGCGCGGCGGCGAACGCGTCGGCCATTTCTACGAGTTGCCCGCGCGTGGCGGCGGTCCGGGTGGCTCCCGTACGGGTGGCGGTGAGGACCGCGGGCCGCTCGGGGTGGGCGCGCAGCGCGTGGTCGAGGCGGTCCAGCATCAGCGGGGGTCGTCCGTTCCGTGCGGGCCGCTGCCGCGGCCGAGGTACCAGCGGGCCGTGCCGGCGATCCCGTACGCCCGCAGCCGGCGCGTGGAGTTCTCCACGACCATCGTCCGGCAGCGCGTGATCCGGTCGGTGTGGCGGCGCACCGCGTTGAGGAAGAGCCGGTCGGTGGGGGAGGGGCGCCGGGGCATCCCGCCGACGGCCAGGTACAGCTCGGCGGTGATGGCCATGTTGTTCCCGGCGTGCATCCGGTACGGGGCGCGGTACCCGCGGCGCCGCGCGTGCTCGGGCCGCAGCCGGCCGAAGAGTCCGGCGAGCCGTACGAGCACCCCGAACCCGGCCCGGCCCAGCGGCCCGTGCTCGTCGCGGCGGGCCACGATCCGCCCGCACACCAGCCCGGGGCTGCGGACCAGCGCCGCCCGCGCCGCGCCCGTCCAGCCCGGGTGGGGCAGGCAGTCGGCGTCGGTGCGGGCGAGCAGGGTCGCGCCGCGCCCGATCGCGTACCGGAAGCCGGTGTCCACGGCGGAGCCGACGCCCTTCTCCGGCTCCTCGATGACCTCCACCGCGAAGGGGGCGCCCGCCGCGAACTCCCGCGCCACGGCGGCCGTCCGGTCGGCCGAGGCGTTGTCGACGACCAACAGGGTGAAATCCCGGTCCCGTTGACGGGCGAGCGCGGCGAGGGTCCCGGCGATCCGGGCCTCCTCCTCGTGCGCGGGCACCACCACCCACAGCCGCCCGGACGCGCTCACGACTTCTCCCAGACCATCGTCATGATGCTGATACCGCCGCCGAGCCCCACGAACAACACTCGGTCTCCAGAAGAGAGTTCGCCGAATATTCGGTCCAGCTGCACCCCGATCGTCGCGCTCGCGATGTTGCCGAGCTCGGGCACGGTCACCACCAGCTTCCCGGCCGGCACCCCGGTCAGCTCGGCGAACCGCTCCAGGTAGGGCACCGTCACCTGGTGCACCAGCACCTTCGAGAAGTCGTCCCAGCCCATGCCCGTACGGTGCAGGGTCCGGTCGATGACGGCGGTCCCCACCTTCTCGAAGACCCCGCGCAGTTCGTGGCCGTCGCCGCGGAAGTACGTGTACGCGTCCCCGCGCGGGTGGCGCGACCCGCCGCCCGGGATGCCCCCGACCTCCCAGTGCTCGGAGTGGGTCTCGGTGTCCACGTCGAGGATCCCGCCGCGCTCCACCGGCTCCACGATCACGGCGGCCCCCGCGTCGCCGAAGGTGTACCCGGCGAAGCCGGCGCGGAACTCGGCGAAGTCGGCGGGCGCCGTCCGCACGGCCCGGCTCGGGGTCTCGCCGGTGACCACCAGGGCCCGCCGGGCCCGGCCGGCGAGGATCATGGCGCGGGCGAGGTCGATGCCGTTGACGAAGCTGTTGCACGCGTTGGTGACGTCCAGGGCGTGTGCCTTCGTGCCGAGTTCGGCCTGCACGATGTGCGCGGTGGCGGGCTCGGCGACATCGCGGGAGGCGGAGGCGAAGAGCAGCAGGTCGATGTCGGCGGTCCCGAGCCCGGCGCTGTCCAGCACCCGGCGGGCCGCGCCCACCGCGAGCGTGGACGCGTACACCCCGTCGCCCGCGACCCGGCGGCTGCGGATCCCCGTGGCCTGGGTCAACAGCCTTGGCGGCAGCGCGAGTCCGGTCCGGTCGGCGATCTCGCGCTGGAGCCGGTCGGAGGTGAGGACGTCGCCGGGCAGGATGCCGGCGACGGCGGTGATCCCGGCGCGGAGCCGTGGGCGCGGTACGGGTGGGTGATTCGGCATGTCCTCACGATGACGCGCGGGCGGGCCCCGGTCCTGAGTACGGATGCTCATCCCGCCCGCCGGCGCCGTGAGTACCCGGGACCTCCGGCCCGCCGGACGGTGACCACGGCCGCGAAGGGATCGCGAAGGGATCGCGAAGAGATGGGGCGGGTGGGGCACGAACCGTCTGACGAGGTATTCCGTTCTCCAGGTGTACGGCCCACTGTCATGAAAGCAACGCCGACCGGTACCCCGGGACCGCTGTTCTTGGGGCGCCCCTCGACACCCCCCGCACCCGTCTCACCCGCAGAGGTCGTCCTCCATGACTGAATTCAACCGGCGCCGGTTCCTGCAGATCGCCGGTGGCGCCGCCGCCATGACGATGCTCAACGAGAGCATCGCGCGAGCCGCCGCCATCTCGGCCGAGGGAAGTACCGGCACGATCCAGGACATCGAGCACATCGTCGTCCTCATGCAGGAGAACCGTTCCTTCGACCACTACTTCGGTGCGATGAAGGGGGTCCGGGGCTTCGGAGACCCGAGGCCGGTCCTCCAGGACAACGGCAAGTCCGTCTTCCACCAGTCCAACGGCACGAAGGACATCCTGCCCTTCAACCCCCAGATCAACGACCTGGGCATGCAGTTCCTGACGGGCCTGAACCACGACTGGGCGGGCGGTCAGCAGGCCTACAACAAGGGCAAGTACGACAAGTGGGTCCCGGCCAAGACGGCCACGACCATGGCGTACATGACCCGGAACGACATCCCGTTCCACTACGCGCTCGCCGACGCCTTCACGGTGTGCGACGCCTACCACTGCTCCTTCATCGGCGCCACCGACCCCAACCGCTACTACATGTGGACGGGTTACACGGGCAACGACGGAGTGGGCGGCGGCCCGGTCCTCGGCAACCAGGAAGCCGGCTACGGCTGGAAGACCTACCCCGAGCGCCTGGAGACGGCCGGAGTCTCCTGGAAGGTCTACCAGGACATCGGCGACGGCCTGAACGCCGCCGGATCCTGGGGCTGGATCAACGACGCCTTCCGCGGCAACTACGGCGACAACTCGCTGCTCTACTTCAACACCTACCGCAACGCCCAGCCCGGCAGCCCCCTGTACGAGAAGGCCCGTACCGGCACCAACGTCAAGGCGGGCGGCGGCTACTTCGACAAGCTGCGCGCGGACGTGGTGAACGGCACCCTCCCGCAGGTCTCCTGGATAGCCGCCCCCGAGGCCTTCAGCGAGCACTCCAACTGGCCCACGAACTTCGGCGCCTGGTACATCTCGCAGGTCCTGGACTCGCTGACCGCGAACCCGGCCGTGTGGGCGAAGACGGCCCTGTTCATCACCTACGACGAGAACGACGGCTTCTTCGACCACGTCGTCCCGCCGTACCCGCCGGCCTCCTCCACCTGGGGCCTGTCCACGGCGAGCGTCACCGGCGACCTGTACACCGGCGGCGTCTCCGGCTACGCGGCCGGCCCGTACGGCCTCGGCCCCCGCGTCCCGATGATCGTGGTCTCCCCGTGGAGCAAGGGCGGCTACGTCTGCTCCGAGACCTTCGACCACACCTCGGTGATCCGCTTCATGGAGAAGCGCTTCGGCGTGCAGGAGCCCAACATCTCCCCGTGGCGCCGCGCGGTCTGCGGCGACCTGACCTCGGCCTTCGACTTCACGCAGGCCGACGCCGCGCCCGCCGCCCTGCCGTCCACGGCCGCGTACGTACCGCCGGACAAGAACCGCCACTCGTCCTACAACCCGACCCCGCCGGCCACGGGCACCCTGCCCAAGCAGGAAGCGGGCTCCAAGCCGACCCGCGCACTGGGCTACGCCCCGTACGTGGACGGCAAGGCCACGGTCTCCACGGGCAAGTTCACCCTGACCTTCTCCTCGGGTCCGACCCTCGGCGCCCACTTCCACAGCACCTCGGGCAACCGTACGGACGGCCCGTGGCCCTACACGGTCGAGGCGGGCAAGACCCTGTCGGACACCTGGAGCACGAGCGCCTCCACCGGCAACCAGATCAACCTCACGGTCTGGGGCCCGAACGGCTTCCTGCGCACCTGGAAGGGCCCGGCGAAGAAGGCCGGCCCCGAGGCCACGGCGCGCCACGACAAGGCCACCGGCAACCTGGTGCTGTCCCTGACCAACGGGGGTACGGCGGCCGTCAACCTGACCGTCACCAACGCCTACGGCGGCACGGCCCAGATCGTGCGCGTCGCGGCGGGCGGCACCGTCGCGCACACCGTGGCCCTGTCCGGCACGGCCCGCTGGTACGACGTCAGCGTCGTCTCCGACGCGGACGCCACCTTCCTGCGCCGCTTCGCCGGCCACGTGGAAACCGGCGCGGCCGGAGTCTCGGACCCGGCGATCAAGACCGTCTGACGCGGTCGTCCGGCGCACGCAGCAGCCGCCGTTCCAGGACCGGGAGGTCGCGGGGACGGTGGCTGCGGGCGTGCCGGAGCAACAGGTCCCGGGCGGTGTCCGGGACGCGGCGCCGCTTGGGGTGTCGGGTGGTGAACTCCTCGCTCGCGAAGAACTGCACGGCCACGTCGAGCCCGGCGCGGTCGGTCTCGCGGACCGCCCAGGCCAAATCCTCCGTGGAGGCCCCCACGAGCAGCCGCGGAGGGGCCAGCTCCGCCAAGAGCGAGGCCGCGTCGGTGGGATCCTCGCGCACGGCTCCCTGCCAGGAGAAGGCGGCGGCCAGCGAGACCCGGTCCGGGCGCGGCGGATCCTCGCCCCCGGCCATGGCCCCGGCGTAGCCGCGCAGCACCTCGGGCGCGGCGGCCACCCACCGGGCCCGGTGCCGGGCCGGGATGCCGTCCGGGGCGCCCGGGTCGAGCAGCCGGACGAGCGGCTCGGGCCGGACGGGCGGTACGTGCAGGATCGCTGGATCGTCCGTGGCGTCGAACGGGTCGGGTTCGGCTTCGTGCTCCAGGCACATGCAGACGAAAGAGTCCCGCGGGTCCGGTCCGGTCGGCCGCTCGGGGACGGGCTCGGGGGTCCAGACGGCGAGGAGTTCGGCGATCTCGGCCGGGTGCGTGATCTCGTAGCGCGCCGGATGGTACGGGTGACGGTCCGGGGATCGGGCGTCGCGGACCCGGATGCGCTCCACGGCGACGGAAGGTGTCGGCTTCACGGTGTGATGGTAGGCGTGGTGGGCAGAACGTACGGCGGCAATTCTTTCCGCCCCCGCCACCGAGGGAGAACGCATGGCCATCGCCCACCGCAGGATCGGTACCGGCCCCGTCCGCGTCATCGTGCTCCACGACTGGTTCGGCACGTCCGCCAACTGGGGCTCCGTACTGGACTACCTGGACCCGGGGGAGTTCTCGTACGCCTTCCTCGACTACCGCGGCTACGGCGACCGCAGGGACGTCCCCGGCCGCTACACCCTCCCCGAGATCGCCGACGACGTCCTCGCCCTCGCCGACGAGCTCGGCTGGGACACCTTCTCCCTCCTCGGCCACTCCATGGGCGGCAAGGCCGTGCAGCAGGTCCTGGTGCGCGCCCCCGAGCGCGTCGAGAAGCTGATCGGCATCAACCCGGTCCCCGCCGGCCCCTACGAGATGGACGACGCCACCCACGGGCTCTTCTACGGGGCCGCCGGCAGCGCGGAGAACCGCCGCGCCATCCTCGACATCGTCACCGGCCGCCGCGCGAGCCCGTACTGGCTGGACCGGATGGTCGCGCACTCGCTCGCCGTGTCCCGGCCGGAGGCCTTCGCCGGGTACCTCGCGAGCTGGCAGCCGCTCGACCTGTCCGCCGCCGTGAAGGGCAGCACCGTCCCGGTGCTGGTCCTCGTCGGCGAGTACGACCTCGCGCTCACCGCCGACTTCATGCGGGCCACCTGGCAGGTCTCGTACCCGAACTGCCGCATCCGGCTCCTGCCCGGCGCGGGCCACTACCCGCCGCACGAGAGCCCGGTGGCCTTCGCCACCGAGGTGGAGGCCTTCCTGCGCGGGTAGGCCGCCTCTTTGGGATCTTGCCTGGCCCGCCGGCCGGTCCGGGCGGAGTGTGCGAAGCCCCGCTCCACCGCTCAGCGCGGGCTCAGCCGTCCCACCAGCCACTCCAGGGCCGACGGTACCTCGCGGGCCCACGTCTCGTAGTTGTGCCCGCCGCCCGGGAGGAGGATCGAGGACACCCGTGCGGGCGGCCGTACCGCCTCGATGAACTCCAGCGTCGCCGGGTACTGGTGCTCGCCCCTGCGGCTGCTCGCCACCAGCAGGGACACCGGCGGCTGCGGCAGGTTCCGCAGTCGCCACAGCAGGTCGTTCTCCTGGCGGCGGCCCGCGTCCCCGCCGAACAGGTCGCCGGTGTCCGCGTCCCGCGCCGCCGCGTACGGGGCCGACAGCGCCGCCGCCGCCCGGTAGGCGTCCGGCGTGCGCAGGGCCAGCTTCAGCGCGCAGTAGCCGCCCACCGAATTGCCCATCACGCCCCACCCCCGGGCATCCCGGGCGAGGCCGTAGTAAGAGGAGACCGCCGCCCGCAGGTCCCGGGCGAAGAAGGTCTCCGCCCGCGGCCCGCCCGGCACGTCCACGCACTGCGTGTCCCTGGGCGGCGCCACCGTCGGCGTCATCAGGATCAGCACCGCCGGCCGCATCCGCCCCGCCCGGACCGCCTCCAGCGCCAGCTGCGGATAGCGCAGCCGGTCGATCAGCACCCCCGGCGTACTCGGGAACCCGCTCAGCGCCAGCACCACCGGGAACTCCGCCCGCCGCCCGGCCGACGCGTGCACGTACTGCGGCGGCAGGTACACGTACCCCTGCCCCGACAGCCCGCTGCGCGCCCCGCGCACGGTCACCGCCTCGATCCGGCCGATCACCGCCGGGTCGTCGGAGCCCGCGTGCCGCCAGGAGTGGATCCCCCGCACCAGCAGCGCCTCCCGCCCCGGGGCCTGCGCGCCCGTCGGCGCCGGGTCCTCGCGGCGCAGGGACAGCAGGTCGCGCCAGGAGCCGTAGAAGCCGTACGAGGAGTTCACCGCGAGGAGCAGCGCCGACCCGGCCGTCAGGGTGATCGCGAGCTGGAGCCCGGCCCGCCCCAGCACCGGCCGTACCCCGGACCCCGCGAGCCGGGGCCACAGCCACACCGTGCCCCCGAACACCGCGGCCGCCACGAGGACGGCGAGGAGCAGGGCCGGAGCGCCCCCGATGTCCCATTTCATGAGTGCGATCCTGCCAGGACCCGGGTGGGCGGGCCCGGCCGGTCGCGACGTACCGCTCCCGCGGGGGGAACGAAAAAACCCGTGGGGGCTACGAGGAAAACTCGTAACCCCCACGGGATCAACAGGGTGAGTGACGGGACTTGAACCCGCGGCCACCTGGACCACAACCAGGTGCTCTACCAACTGAGCTACACCCACCACGAAGGGCGGCGGACCACCCGTTCGATGTGCAAGCACAGCATAGCTGATCAGCGGGGTGCTCCCGCGACGCCTTTTCCGGGGCCCCGGGAGGCGACCCTGGGAAGGCGACCCTGGTGAGTCGACCCGGGGCGCGGCTCCGGGCGAGGGCGCAGGCAACCCCGCGCCCCGGATCGTCATCACTATCCGTATGGGAACAAACCGACTCACCGGCCTGGACGCCGCCCGCGGCATCGCCGTCCTCGGCATGTTCGCCGTACACGTCGGCCCACCGCCCACGCCCGAGGGCCCCGGCTGGCTGCTCGTCGCCGCCGACGGCCGGGCGCCCGCCGTCTTCACGCTCATCGCCGGGTTCTCCCTCGCGCTCGCCCGCGCCCGAGCCGCCGGCCCGCCACCCCTGCGGGCCACCCTGACCCGCTGCGCGATCCTCGCCGTGCTCGGCCTGTGCCTCGCCGCGCTCTCGCCCGGCATCCTCGTGATCCTGGCCTTCTACGCCGTCTACTTCCTGGCCGCCGAACCCTTCACCCGGCTGCGCACCCGCACCCTGGCGGCCGTCGCCGGCGCCTCGGTGGTGCTGGGACCGGTCCTCTCCTACCTCCTGGGCCCGGCCCTCGGGCTGCGCACCGGCGGGCGCGGGGCCACACCGGTCCCCGCCGACCTGGCGAGCTGGGCGGGGGCCGGGGGGATGCTGCGGGAGCTGCTGCTCTCGGGCGCGTACCCGCTGCTCACCTACTTCCCGTACATCCTGGTCGGCATGGCCCTCGGCCGCCTCGCCGACCTGCGGAGCGGGCGGTCGCTGCGGCTGCTGACCGGCTTCGGTGCGGCCGCCGCCGCCGCCGGCTACGGCGCCTCCTGGCTCGCGCTGGGGCCCGGGGGCCGACGCGGGCCGCTGCTGGAGGCCATCGCACGGGAGCACCCCTGGGCGGTGGCGGAGCCCGACCCGGTCGCGGCGGTGCTGGGCGGACAGTTCGGTGCCGTCCCCAGCACCTCCTGGGACTGGCTGCTGGTGGCCGGCCCCTACAGCCAGACCCCGCTGGAGACCCTCGGCAACTCCGGGGTCGGGGCGGCCCTCATAGGCCTGCTCGCCCTGGCCGCGCACGGCGCGGGCCGGGCGACGACGCGGCTGCTGCGGCCGCTCGCCGCCGTCGGGGCGATGGCCCTGACGGTGTACGTGGCGCACGCGCTCGCGCTGGCGGTGTTCCTGCGGGGCTGGAGCGGGTGGGAGGTGCTGGCCGGGTTCTCGGCCTGCGCGCTGATCGGGTGCGTCGCCTGGCGGCGGCTGCTGCGCGGCACGGAGCTGTACCGGGGGCCCCTGGAGTGGGCTCTGCGGGCGGCGGTCCCGGCGGGGCGGGCGGCGGGCTGACGCCCTGGGGCGGGCGGGGCGGGCGGGGCGGTCCTGCGGGGCCGAGGTCCCCTACCCGCCCTCCCTCCGTCCCCGGGCTCTGCCCGGACCCGGTCCTCAAACGCCGGACGGGCTGGATCCGTCCAGCCTCGCCGGCGGGTCCGGGGCGCAGCCCCGGGGAACGGGCGAAGGGCGGGTGGGGGACTTCGCCCCGCGAAGCGGTCGGCGCGGCCCCTGCCGTGCGGGGGGCGGGGCGCGGGAGGATCGGAGTCATGGACCATGACTCCGATCCCTTCACGACCGCCGACTACGCCGCCCGGATGGCCGCCGCCGCGCAGGCCGCCGCCGACGCGGGGCTGGCCGGCCTGCTGGTCGCCCCCGGGCCCGACCTGGCCCACCTCACCGGGTACCGGCCCGTCGACACCGAGCGGATGACCCTGCTCGTCCTCGCCGCAGGGCAGGACCCCGTCCTCGTCGTCCCCGCGCTGGAAGCCCCCGACGCGGCGAAGTCCCCCGGCGCGGGCGCGCTGACCCTGCGGGACTGGGCCGACGGGAGGAACCCGTACGCCGTCACCTCCCCGCTGCTGGACGTGGCCGGCCGCTTCGGGGTCAGCGACAACGCCTGGGCGCTGCATCTGCTCGGACTGCAGAGGGAGTTGCCGGCGACCTCGTACGTCTCGCTGACCGATGCGCTGCCGATGCTGCGCGCGGTCAAGGACGAGCGCGAGCTGGCCCGGCTCGCGGCGGCCGGCGAGGCGGCGGACGCCGCGTACGCCCAGATCCTCCATGTCCCCTTCGCCGGGCGCAGGGAGAGCGACGTCGCCGCCGACCTGGCCGCGCTGCTGCGCGTGCACGGCCACTCCCAGGTGGACTTCACCGTCGTCGGCTCCGGCCCGAACGGCGCCAACCCGCACCACGAGGCCGGTGACCGGGTCATCCGGCACGGGGACATGGTGGTCCTCGACTTCGGCGGCCTCAAGCACGGCTACGGCTCCGACATCTCCCGTACCGTCCACGTCGGCGAGCCCACGGAGGAGGAGCAGCGCATCCACGACATCGTGCGCGAGGCCCAGTTGGCGGGCGTGGCGGCCGCCCGGCCGGAGGCCGCCTGCCAGGACGTGGACCGGGCGGCCCGCGCGGTGATCAAGGAGTTCGGCTACGGCGAGCAGTTCATCCACCGCACGGGCCACGGCATCGGAGTCACCACGCACGAGCCGCCGTACATGGTGGAAGGCGAGGAGCAGGTCCTCGTCCCCGGCATGTGCTTCTCCGTGGAGCCGGGGATCTACCTGCCGGGGCGGTTCGGGGTCCGCATCGAGGACATCATCACGGTCACCGACAACGGCTGCCGGAGCTTCAACAACGCCTCCCGGGAGCTGGCCCTCGTGGAGTAGCCGCGCGGCGGCGGGACGCAGCCTCCTCGCCGGGACTCAGGCCCCGGCGAGGACCAGGCGGTAGCCGTAGTCGACGCTCTCCCGCTCCAGCAGGTCGGCGTGGCGCCGCTGCCAGGCCCCCGACCGCAGGTCCTCGCGCAGCCGGGCGACCGCCGGTTCCACGACGGAGGCCGGCAGGCTCGCGAAGGTGGAGCTGGCGGCCCGTACGACCGGGTCGAGGTAGGACTCGGGCCGGCGCCAGAAGGCGGCCCGGAACCCGTCGGTGAAATCGTGCGGGACGGGGAAGGGCAGCACGGTGTGCGCGTCCAGCGCCCCGGTCACCACGGACAGCGGGACGAACGTCGAGCGCTCCCGCTCCCCGATCTCCGGCAGGTACTCCTCGAAGAACCACAGCTCCGTGCTGTGCCCCGGATCCCAGGTGAAGACGGCCTGGCGCCGGGACACCCGCCGCAGTTCCGCCAGCCCGCGCGCGGGGTCCGGCCAGTGATGGACGGTCATCACCGCCATCGCGGCGTCGAACTGCCCGTCCTCGAAGGGCAGTTCCTCGGCCCCGGTCTTGACCTTGCGGGCCCCCGGGTGCTGGTCGAGCATGACCTGGGACGGGTCCACGGCGGTCACCTCACGGTCCTTTGGCTCGTAGGAACCGGCGCCCGCCCCGACGTTGACGACCGTCCGGGCGTCCCCGAGGGCGCCCGCGATCAGCGCGGCCAGCCGGGGATCGGGCCGCCGGACCTCCCGGTACCCCACCCCGATGCGGTCGTACTTGGCCGCGTGACCGCCGCCGGCCGCGGATGATTCGACAGGTTCGATCTTCATGGGGCCGATCCCATCAGACGGCTCCGGGCCACCGCGACCGGGTTTAAGGGCCCTAAGGGCCCTAAGGGCCCAGGACCACCGCCGACTCGGCCGGTACGTGGACCCGGCCGTCGGCGTCCGGATGCTCGACGGGGAGCCAGGCGGCCAGTACCCGGACGCCGTTGCGGCCGAGCGCGACGGTGGTCGGTTCCCCGGAGAGGTTCACCACCACGCGGACGTCGCCCCGGCGGAACGTCAGCCAGCGGCGCTCCTCGTCATGGGCGATCCGCAGCGCCGCCAGATCGGGATCGCGCAGGTCGGCGTGGGTCCGGCGGAGCGCGATCAGGGTGCGGTACCAGTCCAGCAGGCGGGCGTGGGCCTCCCGGTCCGGCTCGGCCCAGTCCAGGCAGGAGCGGTTGCGGGTGGCCGGGTCCTGGGGGTCGGGGATCTCCTCCGCCTTCCAGCCGTGCTCCGCGAACTCCCTTCGCCGGCCCACCCGTACGGCCTCGGCGAGCTCCTCGTCGGGATGGTCCGTGAAGTACTGCCACGGTGTTCCGGCGCCCCACTCCTCGCCCATGAACAGCATCGGCACGAACGGCCCGGTCAGTGCCACCGTCGCCGCGCACGCCAGCAGCCCGGGAGACAGGGAGGCCGAGAGCCGGTCGCCCAGCGCGCGGTTGCCGATCTGGTCGTGGGTCTGGGTGTAGCCGAGGAAGCGGTGGGCCGGGGTGCGGCCGCGGTCCACCGCGCGGCCGTGGTGGCGGCCCCGGAAGGAGGACCAGGTCCCGTCGTGGAAGAAGGCCCGGGTCATGGTCTTGGCCAGGGCCCCGAGCGGGGCCTCGGCGAAGTCCGCGTAGTACGCCTGGGACTCACCGGTCAGAGCGCAGTGCAGGGCGTGGTGGAAGTCGTCGTTCCACTGCGCGTGCAGGCCCAGGCCCCCGGCGGCGCGCGGGGTCGTGGTGCGCGGATCGCAGCGGTCCGACTCCGCGATCAGGAACAGCGGGCGGCCCGTCTCGGCGGCCAGCTCGTCCACCGCCGCGGACAGCTCCTCCAGGAAGGTCAGCGCCCGGTCGTCGGCGAGCGCGTGCACCGCGTCCAGCCGCAGCCCGTCGATCCGGTAGTCGCGCAGCCAGGCCAGCGCGCTGCCCAGGAAGTACGCGCGCACCTCGTCGGAGCCGGGTGCGTCGAGATTCACCGCCGCGCCCCAGGGGGTGTGGTGGGTCCCGGTGAAGTACGGGCCGAAGACGGGGAGGTGGTTGCCGGAGGGGCCGAGGTGGTTGTGGACCACGTCGAGCACCACGCCGAGGCCGGCGGCGTGCGCGGCCTCCACGAACCGGACCAGCCCGGCCGGGCCCCCGTACGGCTCGTGCACCGCCCAGGGCGCGACCCCGTCGTACCCCCAGCCGTGCCGCCCGGGGAAGGAGCACACCGGCATCAGCTCGACGTGGGTGACGCCGAGGGCGGTGAGGTGGCCGAGGCGGGCGGCGGCCGCGTCGAAGGTGCCCTCGGGGGTGAAGGTGCCGATGTGCAGCTCGTACAGGACGGCGTCCTGCAGCGACACCCGGGGGGAGGGCGCCGGCTCGTCGGGGGTGAGGGCGGCGAAGTCGACCACGGCCGACAGCCCGTCGGGGCCTTCCGGCAGGCGCCGGCCGCGCGGATCGGGGCGTACGGGGGATTCGTGGCGCGTGTGGTCCGGGTGCTCCGCGTGCTGTCCGGGGTGTACCGGGTCGCGCGGATCGTCCCCGGGAACGTACGCCTCCGGGCCGCCGCCCAGCTGGAACCCGTAATGGGATCCGTCCCGCGCCCCGGCCTCCACGACCCACCAGCCGGGGCGCTGCGGATCGCGCTCCATCGCGTACGCGGCCCCGTCGAGCCGCAGTGCGACCCGGTCTGTCAGCGGTGCCCACACCTCGAACTGCACGGACGGTCCCCTCGTCTGGCGGCGCTACCCAACCTGCGTGTCCGGGCCATCATCCCCGCCCGGTCGCGGGAGTTCTGGACACTCTGCCCCCGACAGGCCGACAATCACCTGGTGACGTCGAGTTTCGAGTTCTCCGCATACCCCGCCCCACGGCTCTCCGATGCCGAGCGCGACCGCGCCCTGGGCCAGCTCAGGGAGGGCGCCGCCGTCGGCAAGCTCTCGCACGACACCTTCCTGCGCCGCATGGAACTCGCCCTCGTCGCCCGCCGCTCCGAGGACCTCGCCGTGCTCACCGCCGACCTGGAGGGCCGGGAGGGCGCGGAGAGCCCGTGGACCCGTCGGCTGTTCGGCTGGGTGGGACGCGTCTCGGCGGTGTCCGTGGGCGTACGGCGGGCCTGGGCCGTGGAGAAGCTGCCCACGCTGCTCCTTCCGCCCCCGGGCGCCGGACCGCTGCGGATCGGCCGCGACCCGGGCAACGGGCTCCGGCTGAGCCACGAGACCGTCTCGCGCGCTCACGCGGAACTGGGCATCCGGGACGGGGTCTGGGTGGTGAAGGACCTCGGCTCGACGAACGGGACCACGGTGAACGGGCGCCGGGTGACGGGCTCGGCGGTGGTGCGGGACGGGGACCAGATCGGCTTCGGACGGATGAGCTTCAGGCTGTCGGGCGGCTGAGGATCCGGGCGGGAGGCCCGGGCGTGCGGGGCGCGGGCGCGACCCGCTGCCGGGAACCGCTCCCCGGACCCGCTCCCGGACCCGCTCCCGGACCCGGTTGCCGGGGGGATGCGGGCCGTGCGGAGGATGTCAATCATGGAACACACGTCTGCCGCCCCCGTCGTACGGCCCGCGCGCCCCGAGGACCTGCCCCGTCTGGTCGAGCTCATGCGCGAGCACATGGTGTACGAGAAGTCGGCGCCCCGCCCGGCCGGGCTCGCCGACCGGCTCGGCGCGCAGCTGTTCGCCGACGGGGCCCGGCTGTGGGTGCTGCTGGCCGAGACCCCGCGGGGCGAGATCGCCGGGTACGCCGCCTGCTCGGCCGAGTTCTCCTTCTGGGAGGCCCGCCACTACCTCCACATGGACTGCCTCTACCTTGCCGAGGAGGCCCGCGGACACGGCCTCGGGGCCGCCCTGATGGACGGGGTGGCCGTGCTCGCCCGCGAGCTGGGCCTCGGCCACGTCGAGTGGCAGACGCCCGACTGGAACGAGGGCGCGATCCGCTTCTACGACCGGCTCGGGGCCACCGGCAAGCCGAAGCTGCGGTACGCCCTGCCGGTGGAGTAGCCCGCGCCCGATCCCGCGCCCGATCCCGCTGCGGCTACCGGCCCGCCGCCACGAGGCGGTCGTAAGCCGCCAGGACGACCCGCGACTGGTGCTCCACCTGCGTGGCCACCGGGACCCAGCGCGCCTGGAAGCGGTCGGCGAACTCCTCGCACCACCCCGTGACGAGCCGGTCCACGGCCGGCGCCGTCGGCTGCGCCTGGGCGCGCAGCACCCGGAGCAGCATCGCCGCGGCGCGCAGCGAGAGCCGCCGCCCGAAGGCGTCGATGCTCCCGATGTACGCCGCCGTCGCCTCGGCGGGAGCCCCGGGACCCGTCCACTCGGCGGTGATCCGGGGGATCAGCGCGAGCGTCCAGTCCACGGCGCGCAGCAGGGCCGCGGCGGCCGGGTCCGTACTGTCGTCCGCCCCCTCCCGCAGGGCCGCCACCCGCGCGGCGTCGGCGGTGAGCCGGCCGGCCAGGATGCGCAGGGCGGCGCGGGGGTCGGGGTGCGGGGCCGGGTCGTCGACCAGGTCCGAGGCCCACATGGGGACTTCGACGATCGCCGTGGTACCCGCGTGGCGGTGGGCGTGGTACCAGGTGCTGAGCCGGGTGTCCTCGGGGTGGAACGGCCCGTCGGCCGTGGTCCCGGGCTGGGGCATCACGAAGATCCCCGCCCCCGGCGAGGGCCAGCCCGAGGCGTCGGAGGCGCTGGTCTCGACCGGGATGCGCAGCTCGGCGGCCGATTTGCCGAAGGGCTCGGCGAGGCCGGGTATGTCCCGGGTCAGCTGCACCCAGGAGCCGCCGAGATCGGTGCCGTGCAGGGAAACCTGGAGGGCGGGGCGGAGCTCGTCGATGAGCCGGGTCAGGGCGAGCGTCTCGGGCGGGAGGCGGTCCGGGGGCAGTAAAGACGGCGCCCACTCGGGCTGTTCGGGGCCGGGCGGCCGGAAGAAGTTCCGGTGGTAGTCGAGCAGGGAGTACGGGCGGGGCGTGCGGTGCAGGGCCGCGCCGTCGGGGTCGGCGCAGAGCAGGAAGTGCCAGGTCGTTCCGGCGGCGGGTACGCGGATCAGGTGCCGGGCGAGCGCGAGGACGGTGGCGCCGCCGACGGGCTCGTTGGCGTGGGCGCCGGCGACGACGAGCACGTTCGGAGCGGACGTCGTGGAGCCCACGGAGCCCGCGGAGCCCACAGAGCCCGTGGAGCCCACGGAGAGCAGCCACAGGGGCTCCCCGGACCGGGACGCGCCGATCTGGCGGAGCCGGGCCAGGGCGGGGTGTTCATCGACCAGGGCGCGGGCGGCCAGGGTCAGTTCGTGGGGGGTGGGGTAGCACATGTCACGGATGAGGGTCACAGGTGATCCCATTCCCGCCCCGAGACTGCCCTAGCCGTCTTTGCCTGGTCCGGGCGCCGCCTTCCGGTCCGCTGGGCAGAGCTGCCCCCCGCCCCGCCCTTTCACCGTTTCCCGGGGCTCCGCCCCAGACCCCGGTCCTCAAACGCCGGACGGGCTGGATCTTCCAGCCTCGCCGGCGTCTGAGGCGCGGGTCCGGGCGGAGCCCCGGGGAACGGTGGAAGGGCGGGTAGGGGACTTCGTCCCGCGCAGCGGCCCCGCACGCCGCCGCTCGCCGGGCAGCAGCTCCGCGCGGGAGGCCCGAGCCGGGGGGCGTGCCCGACCCGGGGCGTGCCCGGGCCGGCGTGCCCGACCCGGGGCGTGCCCGACCCGGGGCGTGCCCGGGCCGGGGGTCATCCCTGGGCCGGGGTCTCCCTGAGGAGGACGGCCACCGGGGAGGTGCCGCCCAGGAGTTCCGCGAGCGGCAGCTCGCCCGTGTACGAGGCTTCGGGCGGCGCCCCGAGGAGCGGCAGGTGCCGCCAGCGCCCCGGCGGGAGGGGCAGGGTCGTGTTCCGCCAGCCGCCGGCCCCCGCCAGGCCGTGCGACAGGCGGGTGGCCACCGCCACCAGCCCGGCGGAGCGGGCGAAGGCCACGCAGTGCTCCGCCGCCGGGCCCCGGGCGAGCAGCGGCGCGTAGCCGGCGAACAGCCCGGGCCGGCTCCGCCGCAGCCGCAGCAGGGCGGCGGTGAGGGAGAGCTTCTCCTCGGCCGTGCCGGACGGCGCGGCCCCCGCGTCCAGCCGGGCCAGGGCCTCCCGGGGGAAGCGGGCGGGCCGCCGGTTGTCCGGGTCGACCAGGGCCCGGTACTCCGTCTCCGCGCCCTGGTAGACCTCCGGGACCCCGGGCATGGCCAGGTGCAGCAGCGCTGCGCCGAGCAGGTTGGCGCGGGCCGCGGCGGCCAGGGGCCCGGACGGCTCGAGCGCGTCACGCGGGACGTGCTCCGGGACCGTGGCCTCGTACGCGGGGTTCCTCTCGGTCCACGTGGTGTGCAGGGCGGCTTCGCGCACGGCCTTCAGCAGGGCCTGCCAGAGGCGGTCGCGGCGCACCATGGCGTTGCCGCCGCCCCCGAGTCCAAATGCCGTCTGCCAGGCCACCCAGGCGAGTTGGGGATCCGCTCCGGCCGGTTCCGGTACGGACTCCGGGTCCTGCGAGAGCACCGAGATCCGTGCCCGGACGTCGGCGCTGCGCTTCGTGTCGTGCGTGGTCAGCACGGTCCCGGCGCGGGGCCACAGCCTCGCCTGCTCGGCGCAGTACGCGTGGAACTCCGCCACCGTGACCGCCGGAGTCCCCGGGTCCCCGCCCACCTCCGTGGCCGACAGCAGCGGGGCGTACCGGTAGAACGCCCTGTCCTCCAGGGACTTGGCGCGCAGGGCCGCCGAGGTCTGGGAGAAGCGGGCGGCGAAGGCCGGGTCCCGCAGCAGCAGTGCGCGTACGCCGGCCACCGGCGCCGCGCCGGCCTGCGCGGCGGCCCGTTCCAGGGCCTCGGGTGCGAGCCGGGGGTCGCCGGGGTAGGGCCGGTAGACGGGGTAGGCGATGAGCAACTCGCGTACAGCGGGGGCGAGTTCTGGGCCCGCCAGTCGTTCCAGAGCGGCCAGCTCGGCGGCCAGGTCGCCGGTCAGGACCTCCCGGGCGCCCGCCGCTGCCGTCCGCTCCCAGTGGGGCTGCCCGGTCGCCTCGCGGAAGCGGGCGTCGAGCCGCGCGGCCCCGGCCGGGTCGGTCAGCACCCCGTCGACCCGGTACAGCGCGTCGTACCCGGTGGTCCCGGCCACCGGCCAGTCGGGAGCCAGCCGCTCCTCGCGCGCGAGGATCTTCTCGACCACCACCCAGCAGTCCCCGCCGACGGCGTCCCGCAGCCGCCGCAGGTAACCCGCGGGGTCGGCCAGGCCGTCCACGTGGTCGATGCGCAGCCCTTCGGCGACCCCGTCGCGGACCAGCTCCAGCACCTTGGTGTGGGTGGCTTCGAATACTTCCGGGTCCTCGACGCGGACCCCGATCAGCTCCGAAATGGTGAAGAATCGACGGTAGTTGAGCCCGGTGCGGGCCTCCCGCCAGTGCGCCGGCCGGTACCACTGGGCGGCGAGCAGCGCCGCCGGCTCCAGCCCGGCCGTGCCCTCCCGGACCGGGAACTCCAGCTCCCCGATCCGCAGCACGGCCCGGTCGTCCTGCCCGGGTGCGGTCCCCGGCTCGACCGAGACCTCGACGGCCTGCGGATCCAGCGGCTCCGCGAGCACGGGCAGCAGCAGCTGCCCTCCGCCCGCCTCCCAGTCGATGTCGAACCAGCGCGCGTACGGCGAGCCGGGACCCTCCCTGGCCACCTCCCACAGGGGCCGGTTGAGGCCGAGCGGCGCCGGCAGCGCCATGTGGTTCGGCACGATGTCGAGCACCAGTGCGAGCCCGTGCGCCCGGGCCTCGGCGGCCAGGGCCCGCAGCCCGCCCTCCCCGCCCAGCTCCACCCGGACCCGGGTGTGATCGGTGACGTCGTACCCGTGGGACGAACCGGGCACCGCCTCCAGGACGGGAGAGAGGTGCAGGTGGGAGACCCCGAGCGAGGCGAGGTACGGTACGACGGCCCGCGCGTCGCCGAAGGTGAACTCGGGCCGCAGCTGGAGGCGGTAGGTCGACGCCGGGGTGAAGGCCGGTGGTCCATCGGTTTCCGGACGGTTGAACTCGGGACTCGTGCGACCGGTGCGCGGGGGCAGGCTCATGAGAACGTACGTACCCAGGATGCGGGATTCCGTGCCATTACCCAATGCATCCGGGTGACTGCGCCGGGTTAACGTTGCTCAAGTGTTTGGAACCGTCAACACCTATCGAAAAGTAATTGCCCTGACCGGGCCCCTACTCCCGCTCATTTCCTTCCTCGCCCGACTGCCCGTCGCGATGTCGCAGTTCGGCAGCGTCCTCCTGGTCGCCGAGACCAGTGGCTCCCTCGCCACCGCCGGCATAGTCGGCGGCACCCTCTCCGCCGGACAGGTGGTCTTCGGACCCGTCCTGGGCCGGCTCGCCGACCGGCACGGGCAGCGTTCCGTCGTCCTCGCGGCCGCCGCCGTCAACGCGGTGGCGACCGCCGCCCTGGTGGCCGGGGCGCTCGCCGACCTCGCCACGGTCCCGCTCGCCGCGATCGGCTTCGTCACCGGGGCCTCCGTCCCGCTGATCGGACCGCTCGCCCGTACCCGCTCCGTGGCCCTGGCGCACCGCGCCAAGTCCGACGAGGGCGTCGTGGGCGCCATCCACTCCCTCGAAGGCACCCTGGACGAGGTCTCGTTCGTCTTCGGACCCGCCCTCGTGGGCCTGGCCACCCTGGCGCTGCACCCGGCCATCGCACTGGGCGGCGCGGCCGCCCTCGTCGCCGTCTTCGGCACCCTCTACGCGCTGCACCCGACCGCCGCCGTCACGGCCGGAGTGCCCGCCGGAGTCCGCCGGGACAAGGGGCGCTCCCGGGTCCGCCCGCCGCGCGTGGTCCTCGCGGTACGGGGCTCCCTCGCCCTCCAGGGCGCCATGTTCGGCGCCTGCCAGGCCGGAATCGCCGCCCTCACCCTCCAGTTGGGCGTCCCCGGCCAGGCCGGCATCGTGTACGCGGCCATGGGCGTCGTCAGCGCCGCCGTCGGGCTCTCGCTCGGCGCGCTGCCCGCCCGCTTCGGGCTGCGGCTGCGCTGGCGGGTGGCCACGGCCGCCGCGCTCGTGCTCTCCGTACCGCTGCTCTTCACGCAGACCCTGTGGCCGCTGTACGTGGTCGTCACCGTGCTCGGAGCCGCCTACGCCCCGCACCTGATCACCGCCTTCGCGCTCACCGAGCGTGCGGTGGAGCCCAGCCGGCTCGCCGAGTCGATGGCTTTCGCCGCCAGCTCGCTCGTCGCCGGCCAGGCCGCCTCGCTCGCCGTCTCCGGGCGGCTCGCCGAGTGGTACGGGCCCTGGGCCGCCTTCGCGGTGGCCGTGGGGGCCGCCGCCCTGTGTCTGGTCCTGGCCCTTGTCACCAAGGTGCCCGCGGCCCGTGCGCACGCTCCGGTGGCTTCCGGCGGGGGCGCCCGTACGGACGCCGTCCTGGAAGGCGCCGCCTACGCCGGGCGCTGAAGCGGCCGGCTATGCCGGGCGCTGAAGCACCACCAGACACCTTCCTGTCAGTGTCACCCGGTCCCCGGCCGCGTACTGCGGCCCGGTACCGGGTGCCAGCACCTCCGGCCGCGCCGTGTCCACGACCAGGCGCCACTGAGCTCCGTGCCCGGCCGGCACCGTGAAGTCCTGTGCCTCGGCGCCCGCGTTGAACATCAGCAGGAACGAGTCGTCGGTGATCCGCTCCCCGCGGGTGCCGGGCTCCGAGATGGCCTCCCCGTTCAGGAACACCGTGAGCGCCCGCGCGTGCTGGGCCTGCCAGTCGCGGGCCCGCATCTCCTCGCCGTGCGGGGTGAACCAGGCGATGTCCGAGAGCTCGTCGTGCGTCCCCTCCACCGGCCGGCCGTGGAAGAACCGGCGCCGCCGGAACACCGGGTGCTCCCGCCGCAGCCACACCATCCGCCGGGTGAACTCCAGCAGTGCGGGCGCCGGTTTGCCCGGCTCCGGCCAGTTCACCCACGACAGCTCGTTGTCCTGGCAGTAGGCGTTGTTGTTGCCGCCCTGGGTGCGGGCGAACTCGTCTCCGTGACTGATCATCGGCACGCCCTGCGACAGCATCAGCGTGGCGATGAAGTTGCGCATCTGGCGCTCGCGCAGCTCCACGGTCGCCGGGTCCTCCGTCGGCCCCTCCGTCCCGCAGTTCCAGGAGCGGTTGTGGGTCTCGCCGTCCCGATTGCCCTCGCGGTTGGCCTCGTTGTGCTTGTCGTTGTACGAGACCAGGTCGTTCAGGGTGAAACCGTCGTGGCAGGTGGTGAAGTTGATCGAGGCCAGCGGCCGCCGGCCGTCGTCCTGGTAGAGGTCGGAGGAGCCCGTCAGCCGGCCCGCGAACTCCGCGAGCGTGCGCGGCTGCCCGCGCCACAAATCCCGTACGGTATCCCGGTACTTGCCGTTCCACTCGGTCCACAGCGGCGGGAAGTTGCCCACCTGGTAGCCGCCCTCGCCCAGGTCCCACGGCTCCGCGATCAGCTTGACCTGGCTGACCACCGGATCCTGCTGGACCAGGTCGAAGAACGAGGACAGCCGGTCCACCTCGTGGAACTGGCGGGCGAGCGTGGCCGCCAGGTCGAAGCGGAAGCCGTCCACGTGCATCTCGGTGACCCAGTAGCGCAGCGAGTCCATGATCAGCTGGAGCACGTGCGGGGAGCGCATCAGCAGCGAGTTCCCGGTGCCCGTGGTGTCCATGTAGTGCCGGGGGTCGTCCGCGAGCCGGTAGTACGAGGCGTTGTCGAGGCCTCGGAAGGACAGCGTCGGGCCCAGGTGGTTGCCCTCGGCGGTGTGGTTGTAGACCACGTCGAGGATCACCTCGATGCCGGCCTCGTGCAGGGCCCGGACGGCCGACTTGAACTCCAGCACCTGCTGGCCGCGGTCGCCCGAGGCGTAGCCGTTGTGCGGGGCGAAGAAGCCGATGGTGTTGTAGCCCCAGTAGTTGCTGAGCCCGTCGTCGACCAGGCGGTGGTCGTTGACGAACTGGTGGACCGGCATCAGCTCCAGCGCCGTCACCCCCAGCTTGGTCAGGTGCCCGATGACGGCCGGGTGCGCGAGGGCCCCGTACGTGCCGCGCAGCTCCTCGGGGAGGTCCGGGTGACGCATGGTCAGGCCCTTCACGTGGGCCTCGTAGAGCACGGTGTGGTGGTACTCGTGGCGCGGGGGCCGGTCGTTGGCCCAGTCGAAGTACGGGTTGACCACGACCGAACTCATGCTCTTGGGCGCGGAGTCCAGATCGTTGCGGGAGTCGGGCCGGCCGAAGTGGTAGCCGTACACCTCCTCGCCCCAGTCCACGCTCCCCGCGACGGCCCGCGCGTACGGGTCCAGGAGCAGCTTCGCCGCGTTGCAGCGCCGGCCGCGCTCGGGCTCGTACGGGCCGTGCACCCGGAATCCGTACCGCTGGCCGGGCATGATGCCCGGCAGGTAGGCGTGCCGGACGAACGCGTCGGTCTCGCGCAGTTCGATCGCGGTCTCCGAACCGTCGTCGTGCAACAGGCACAGTTCGATGCGTCGGGCGGCCTCCGAATAGACCGCGAAATTGGTGCCGGCGCCGTCATACGTGGCGCCGAGCGGATACGCCTGTCCCGGCCAGACCTGCATAGAAAACGACTCTTCCCCTCTGTCCCTCTGTGTAGGGCTGATCCGGCGTGGACCACGTCACTGGCAGATCTTCCCCGAAAGAGGGCTTCCACGCGGGGACTTGGGAGGGTCCTACCGGGTGACCCGGAGAGCTGATAAGAGGGTCAGCGGACCACGGGTAGAGCGGACCATGGGGAGATCGGATCGTCGGCAGAGCGGATAATGAGCCAACGGGCGGCCCGAGCACGGACCGTGAGCCCGCGTCGGGCCCCGGGGCCCGCGCATCGGGCTGCAGGGTGCCGCACGCGCGGAGTACCCTTCCGTGATCACTGGAGACGGGCGTCCAGACGCAGGAGGCGGTGCACGGGTGAGCTCGGGAGGTCTGGAGCTGCCCCCTGGTGACAGCGGTCACGAGGGCGGCCCGGCGGACGCCGCGGGCGGTGCGGCCGGCGGGATCCCCGCCGGGGCCGTGTCGCTGGCCCCGCCGGAGGCCGGTGGGACCGGGAAGGCGCAGGCGGGAGCCGGTGCCGAGCTGGACTGGGGCGCGGACGCCTGGAGCGAGGTCCGGACCCGGGCCCAGCGCGCCGGCCGTGCGTACATCTGGCTGAACCTGATCGAGCAGCGGCTGCGGTCCGTGGTCGGGGCGGTGCTCCGGCCGGTCTACGAGCCCGTGCACGGCGGGGACGACTGGGTGGTGGCGGCCGCGGGCCCCGCCGGCCAGGAATGGGTGCAGCGCGCGGTCGCCGTACGCGAGGTCAGCCGCCGCAAGGGCTACCTGCTGGACTCCGCCGACGACAACGTGCTGAGCTTCCTCACCCTGCCGCAGCTGCGCGAACTGATGGTCCAGCACTGGCCCTGCTTCGAGCCGTACTTCGACGACCGGCGCGAGATCGAGCAGGCGCTGGACGAGCTGGAGGTCACCCGCAACGTCGTCTCGCGCAACCGGGCCCTGTCCCGGGCGGTCCTGGAACAGGCCGAGCGGGCGTCGGCTCGGCTGCTGGAGGTACTGGGCGGCGGCGCGGGCTCGCCGGCCGCGGACCGGCTGCCCATCGACGCCGTCGAGGACCTGGTCGGCGACCGGTACGCCGACGTCATCTCCGTCCACCCGGACCGGGTGCGACTGCAGCGCCAGCTCCCGGCGGAGGACCTCTTCGGCGGCGCGCGGCGGCTCGACGCCATCGGCATCGGGCTCAACCTGCTGGTCCAGAACTTCTCGGGCCGAAGACTCGTACGCCTCGCCGAGGCCGGCTGCCGGGTGCGGCTGCTGTTCCTGAACCCGGCGAGCAGCGCGGTCAAGCGGCGCGAGCGGGAGCTGGGCCTGCGCAAGGGCGAGCTGAGCCGCTCGGTGGAGATGAACATCCTGCACGTGCGACGGGTCCGGGCCGGCCTGCGCGACGCCTCGGGCTTCGAGATCCACGTCTTCGACGAGACCCCGCGCTTCACCGCGTACCTGGTGGAGGGCGAGTCCTCGGGCATCGCGGTGGTCCAGTCGTACCTGCGCCGGGCCCGGGGCATGGAGGCGCCGGTCCTGGTCCTGCGCGGCGGCGGGCGGGCCGCACGGGATGCCGAGCACGGGCTGTTCCCGACGTACCGGGATGAATTCGAGTCGATCTGGCAGGACTCCCGCCCGGTGTCGTGAGCGGGGTGCCGCGAGCCCGGGCGGCCGCCCCCGGCTCCGGGGCTGTCAGTGGCCCGTGGCACGCTGAAAGCCGTTGACGTAGAGGGACCGGTACGGGGGGCACGTGATGGGGGACTGGGCGGGGGATCGGGCGGGGGACTGGATGGGGGACTGGCACGGCGGGCCGATGGTGGCCTTCGATCTGGAGACCACGGGGACCGACATCGAGTCCGACCGGATCGTGACGGCGGCCGTCGTGACGCTCGGCCCGGACGGGCAGGTGGCGCGGGAGCGGACCTGGCTGGTCGACCCGGGCGTGCCCATCCCGGAGCAGGCCTCGGCCATCCACGGCATCTCCACGGACCACGCCCGCTCGCGGGGGATGGCGGCGCCCGAGGCGATCGAGGAGATCGCCCGGACGCTCGTGGAGGCGCTGAGCTCGGGGACCCCGCTGGTGGTGATGAACGCGCGGTACGACCTGACCCTGCTGGACCGCGAGTGCCGCCGCCACGGGATCCGTCCGCTCGGCGAGCGCTGGCCGGTGAATGCCGCGCCGCCCGTCATCGACCCGCTGGTGCTGGACAAGCACGCGGACCGGTACCGCAAGGGCAGGCGGACCCTCCAGGCCCTCTGCGAGCACTACGGCGTGACCCTGGAGGCGGCGCACGACGCGGGCGCGGACGCGCTGGCGGCGGCCCGCGCCGCACGGCGGATGGGGGCCGTGCACGCGGCGATAGGGACGGTCGCCCTGCCGGACCTGCACGAACTCCAGATCCGTGCGGCGGCCGAGCAGGCGGCCTCGCTGCAGAGCTACCTGCGGCGGACCTCGGACCCCGAGGCGATAGTCGAGCGGGCCTGGCCCGTCGTGCCGTACCGGGTCTGACGGCGGGTTCGGGTTCGGGTTCGCGCTCGCGTCAGCGCAGCAGCCAGTCCCGGGTGTGCTCCATGACCTCGGAGCGGCTCCGGGGGCCGTGGTCGGCGGCGATGAAGTATTCGCCGATCCGCAGGGAGTAGACGATCATGCAGCGGACCTCGACGTCGTCCTCGTCGGGGCAGAAGGCGCCGAACAGCGAGCGCAGGTAGTCCATGCGCCGGTTGTCGACACGCCGGAGCCGCTCCGCGACGGACCCGTCGCGCCGCGCCCAGTCGCGGATCGCGAGGTCGGTGGCGACGCCCCGCGCCGGACTGCCGGAGGCCGCGGCGATCGCGAACAGCCGCTTCAGCCTGGCCCTGGGGTCCCCGCCCGCGCCCTCGACCTGTTCGATCACGGCCTCGGCGGCCTCGCGCTCCCAGGTGTCGAGCATCTCGGTGAGCAGCGCGTCCCGGTTGCCGAAGTACCCGTAGAAGCCGCCCTTGCTGACACCGAGGGCCTGCGCGAGCGCTTCGATCCGGACGGCTTGCGGGCCTCCGGCGGCGAGCGCGCGCAGCCCCTCCTCGATCCAGCTGCCGCGCGGCGTACGGGTCACGCCCACGATGCGTCTCCCCTCGAGCGGTCGTCGTCGATCCACCGATCTATACGGTGCCGTATAGATCGGTGCTAGCCTGCTGTGTATACGGCATCGTATAGACAGGGGCTTGCCCATGAGACTCCCCAGCACCGCACACACCGACCGTCCCTGGCGGATCCACGAGATCGCCGGCGACTTCCGGGTCGAGGACGTGTGGGAGCTCCCGACGCCGGGCGGCCCGGACGACCTCGAACGGCTCGTGCGCCAGTTCGCGAACGGCGAGGGGGATCCCGTCCCGTCCTTCGTGGGTCGTGCGCTCTTCGCGATCCGCTGGAAGCTCGGGGCCCTGTTCGGCTGGGACAAGCCCGCCGACGGCCCGGAGGGTCGGGCGACGACGCTGCGCGACCGGCTGCCGGCGGACCTCCGCGAGGGTCCCCGGGGGCCCGACCTCGGCTCGGTTCCGTTCACCTCCGTTTACCAGACGCACGACGAGTGGGCGGCGGAGACGGTGAACCGGACCGTGCACGGCGTCATGCACATCAGCTGGGTCCCGGACGGAACCGGCGGCTACCGCGGCCAGATGGCCGTCCTGGTCAAGCCCAACGGGCTGCTCGGCGCCGTGTACATGGCGGGCATCAAGCCCTTCCGGTACCTGGGCGTGTACCCGGCGCTGATCCGCGGCATCGGCCGCGAATGGCAGACCCGTTCGGCCTCCGGCGCGGCCTGATCCGCGAGAGGGTCTTTCATCCGGCCGGCCACTGGTCGCGGTAGACGATGTGGATCCCGCTGCCGGCGCTGATGGTGTGGTCGTTGTCGCCCAGCGTCGCGCAGTAGTGCCGGTGGTCGGGGTGGGCGAAGACGTAGCCGGAGCCCTGGTGGGCGACGTCGGCGAAGAGCCACGCGGTGTCGGCGAAGAGCTTGGCGCTGCCCGTCATGAACAGCGTCCCGGCGTGGACGTGCTGGTGGAACCGGTCCCGGTTCTCCTGGTGACGCCGCTCCGGCCAGGGGTCGGTTCCCATGGCGGGCGAGGCCGGTCCGGGAAGGTCCGCGGTCTGCGGCCGGCCCGGGCCCAGCCGGGCCCGCAGCTCCTTCCAGCGCGAGGGCGCGAACTGCAGCGAGTGGTGCAGGAGGACCAGGTCGAGGCCCGGTTTCCCGGTTTCCGGGTCGGCGCGCCGCAGCGGGACGTGGACCAGCGAGCGCGGGGAGGTGGCCGCGAGCGACCACAGTCCGGCGATGAGCTGCGCGGCGCCCTGGTCGACCTGGGCGTCCAGGTACCAGTTGCCGTCCGACAGGACCGCGCGGGCCGGCGGGCGGGCCGGGCGGATCACCTTGAACCCGGTCGGGCCGAGCCGGGCCCGGTGGATGGTGAGGGGCAGTTTCATATGGGCAAAGGGAGAAGTTTCATAGGGGCCAAGGGATACGCCACTCCTAGAACGGGTGCCAGCGGATTTCCGGGTCGCCCTCGCGCAGGGAGGCCACCCGGCGGCGGAACTCGGCCAGGGCCTTCGGGTTGGCCGGGGCGTGCTGGGAGACCCAGGCGCAGCTGGCCGTCTCGCGGGCGCCGCGCAGGACCGCGCAGCCCTCCCAGTCGCGCACGTCCCAGCCGTAGGCCGCCGTGAACTCCTCGTACGCCGCGCCGGGCAGTCCGTACCGGTCGCGGGAGAGGGCCATCACCACCAGGTCGTGCTCGCGCAGGTCGGCGGAGACCGTCTCCAGGTCGACGAGCACCGGTCCGTCCGGGCCCACGTGGACGTTGCGGGGCAGCGCGTCGCCGTGGATCGGGCCCGGCGCGAGGTGCGGGGCGAGGGCGGCGACCTGGGCGGCGTACCCGTCACGGCGGGCCCGCAGGTACGCCGCGTCCGCCGGATCGATCGCCCCGCCCGCGAGCCGCAGCCAGCGCTCGACCCCGCCCAGCAGATCGCGCGGCGGCAGTGCGAAGGGGGGCGCGGGCAGGGCGTGGATCTGCCGCAGCAGCGCGGCGAGGTCCCCCGGGCCGGCCGGGCGTACCGCGTCGGGGAGCCGGTGCCACAAGGTCACCGGGTGCCCGTCGACCAGCCGGGGCTCCGGCTCGGCCGCGCGGACCGCGGGGACCCCGCACTCCGCGAGCCAGGCCGCGACCGCGAGCTCCAGCTCGGCGCGAGGCAGCAGCGCCGCCTCCCGGCCGACCTTGGCGACGAGGCCGTCGTGGAGCGCGAAGACGGCGTTCTCGCCGAGGGCCAGCAGCCGGGGCTCGGACGCCCCGGTCCCCGCCCCGGTGCTCGCCCGTGCCAGGCCCGCCGCCGTCAGGGCTTCCCGGGCGCGTGCCTCGTCCATGCCGTCTCCGCAGTCCGTCCGTTTCCCGGGTGCTCCGGGCGGCACCGGGCCGTACCCGGGTGCTCATGACCGGACAAGTTTCGCATCCGGCACGCAGGTCCCACTTCTTCCCCCAACAGGTTGCACGAGACGTCTCGTCTCGTTATGGTTCCCTCATGACCACGACCCCGAAGCCCGCCCACATCGCCATGTTCTCGATCGCCGCCGCCGGCCACGTGAACCCGAGCATCGAAGTGATCCGCGAACTGGTCGCCCGTGGCCACCGCGTCAGCTACGCCATCCCCGCCGCGTACGCCGACAAGATCTCCGGGACCGGCGCCACCCCGGTGATCTGGAACTCCACCCTCCCCACCGACGAGGACCCCGACGCGTGGGGCACCGAGCTCATCGACAACATCGAGCCCTTCCTCGCCGACGCCGTCCAGGCCCTCCCGCAGCTCGCGGCCGCCTTCGAGGGTGACGAGCCGGACCTCGTCCTCCACGACATCACGGCCTATCCTGCGATCGTCCTCGCCCACCGCTGGGGCGTCCCCGCGGTCTCCCTCTCCCCGACCCTGGTCGCCTGGACCGGCTACGAGGAGGAGGTCGCCGAGCCGATGACCGCCGAACTGCGCGCCTCCGAGCGCGGAAGGGCGTACTACGCCCGGTTCCGGGCCTGGCTCGACGAGAACGGCATCGACGAGGACAGCGACCGGTTCGTCGGCCGCCCCCGCCGCAGCGTCGTACTCATGCCGCGCGCCCTCCAGCCCCACGCCGACCGGGTCGACGAGGCCGTGTACACCTTCGTCGGCGCCTGCCAGGGCGACCGCAGTGCCACCCAGGGCACCTGGACGCGGCCCGCGGACGCCGAGGGGAAGAAGGTCCTCCTGGTCTCCTTCGGGTCGACCTTCACCAAGCAGCCGGCCTTCTACCGGGCCTGCCTGGAGGCCTTCGGGGACCTGCCCGACTGGCACGTGGTGCTCCAGATCGGCAAGTTCACCGACCGGGCCGAGATCGGCGAGATCCCCGCCAATGTCGAAGTCCACCGCTGGGTTCCCCAGCTCGACATCCTGCGCCAGGCCGACGCCTTCATCACCCACGCGGGCACGGGCGGCTGCCAGGAGGGCCTGGCCACCGGCACCCCGATGGTCGCGGTCCCGCAGGCCGTCGACCAGTTCGGCAACGCCGACATGCTGACCGCCCTCGGTGTCGCCCGGCACGTCCCGATGGCCGAGGCCGACGCCGCAACCCTGCGCGAAGCCGTGCTCGCCCTGGTCGCCGACCCGGAGGTGGCCGCACGCGCGGACCGGATCCGCCGCGAGATGGCGACGGAGGGCGGCACGCGCCAGGCGGCCGACCTGATCGAGGCCGAACTGCCCGCGTGACCATGACCGGCACTGTCAGGGGCGAGCCCTATCGTGCAGGCATGACCAAGACGACCAAGGCAGCCGAGACGACCAAGGCGAAGTACGCGGCGCTGCTCCGGGGCATCAATGTCGGCGGGAACAAGAAGGTCCCGATGGCCGAGCTGCGCCAGGTCCTGGAGGGCCTCGGTCACGAGGACGCGCAGACGTACCTCCAGAGCGGCAACGCCGTCTTCACCACGACCACGGACAAGACCCCGGCCGCCCTCGCCCGCGACCTGGAGGCAGCCATCGAAGCCCACTTCGGCTTCCGGGTCCCCTGCCTGGTGGCCGGCGGCGCCTACCTGCGCGCCGTCGCGGACGCCTGCCCCTTCCCGGCCGCCGACCTCGAAGGCAAACAGCTCCACGCCACCTTCTGCTCCGAGCAGCCCGCCGAGTCCCGCTTCGCCTCCATCGACGCCCCCGCGTTCCTCCCGGAGGAGTACCGCGTGGGCGACCGCGTCATCTACCTCTACGCCCCGAACGGCCTGGGCCGCTCCAAACTCGGCGAGGCCCTCGCCAAGCCGGCGGTGGTCAAGGGCCTGGACGTGACCACCCGCAACTGGAACACGGTAGCCAAGCTCGTCGAACTGACCAGGCCCTGAGACCGGGACGGCGGAGGTCCCGGGGCCGGGGCGGAGGCCGATCAGACCGGGATCCTGCGTATCTTTTCCGCATGAGCGAGCCCCTGCACCCGCCGTGCGACGTGCCGATACCGCCCGCCGTGGCGGAGCTGTTGGAGCTGGCCCGTGCGGCCGTGGAGGCGGAGGACTGGGTGGCCGCCGGACACGCCGGGGTCGCCGCCGCCGTGCGCGGCAGCGCGGACGGCGCACGGCTGGCGAGTCAGGTGGCCGGGCCGATCAGGCAACTCGCCGACGGTGGATCCGCGCGGGCCGCCGCGCTGCTCGCCGGGATCTTCCTGGAGTACTTCCACGAGTCGGCCCTGCCGATGGCCGTCTCGTACGCCAAGGCGGCGGCCGAAGCGGGCGACCCGGCCGGGCAGCGGACGTACGGCTACCTGCTCGCCGAAGGTGTCGGCGTGGAGGCGGAACCCGCCCGGGCGGTCGCGTTGTTCCGTGCGGCCTCGGAAGGTGGCGACGCCCATGCGGCCTTCAACCTTGCCCAACGGACCGAGGACGGCGACGCGGCGATGCTCCTGCTCCGACGCGCCGCCGAGCGCGGTCTGGCCATGGCCGGGGCCGCTCTCGGTGACCGGTTGTCCACACCCGACAGGCCCTAGTGCTGTGGCCGGCAAACCTTCCCGGTCACAGCACTAGCCGGTCAGCGCGTCCAGCAGGGATACCTCCTGCGGGGTCAGGTGGACCGTTGCCGCGTCCAGGTTCTCCGCAAGGTGGTCGGGGGAGCCGGTGCCCGGGGTGGGGCAGAGGACCGGGGAGTGCTGGAGGAGCCAGGCCAGGGCGATCTGGCCGGTGGACGCGCCGTGTTCGCCGGCGACCGCCGTCATTGCCGCGGCGCTTTCCCGGGTCAGGGCGCCGCTGCCCAGCGGGTAGTAGGGGAGGAAGGCGATGCCGCGCTCCTCGCACAGGGCGAGGAGCGCCGCAGAGGAGCGGTCCAGGAGGTTGTACGGGTTCTGGACCGAGGCCACCGGGACCACGGACAGGGCCTCCTCGAGTTGGCCCGCCGTCACCGTGTTCAGCCCGATGTGGCGGATCTTGCCCTCCGCCCGGAGCTCGGCCAGCGTGCCCAGCTGCTCCGCCGGCGGGACGGCCGGGTCGAAGCGGTGCAGCTGGTAGAGGTCGATCCGGTCCAGGCGGAGCCTGCGCAGGCTCGCCTCGCACATGGAGCGCAGGTCCTCCGGGCGGCCCGCCGCGTGCCACTGGTCGGGGCCGGTGCGCACCACCCCGCCCTTGGTGGACACCACCAGCTGCTCCCCGTACGGGTGGAGGGCCTCGGCGACCAGCTCCTCGGCCAGGTGCGGGCCGTAGTTGTCGGCGGTGTCGATCAGGGTGACCCCGCGTGCGACGGCGGTGCGCAGCAGCGCGACCGATGCGGGGCGGGCGGCGCGCGGGCCCCAGTAGCCGGCTCCGACCAGGCCGCCGGTGCCGAGTCCGAGGCGGCGTACGGGAAGGTCCCCGCCGAGGGCGAACGTCTCAACCACGTCAACAGACATGGCCCGACCGTAACCCAGGCCCGCGGATGTGCCAGGCTCGTGGGCATGCGTTACATCATCATCGGCGCCGGAGCGATCGGCGCGACCATCGGCGGACGGCTCTCGGAGTCGGGCAACGAGGTCGTCCTCGTCGCGCGCGGGCCTCACGCGCAGGCCCTGCGGACCGACGGGCTGCGGCTCACCACGGCGGACGGGGAGCGGGTGCACCGGCTGCCCGTCGTCACGGGGCCGGCCGAGCTGGGCGAACTGCGCCCCGACGACGTGCTGTTGCTGACCGTGAAGACCCAGGACGCGCTCGCCGCGCTCGACGCGTGGGCCGACGCGGAGGTCGCGGGCGGCGGTACGGCCGCACAGCGGCTGCCGGTGCTGTGCGCGCAGAACGGCGTGGAGAGCGAACGCCTCGCCCTACGGCGCTTCGCGCGCGTGTACGGGGTCTGCGTGTGGCTGCCGGCGACCTTCCTGGAGCCGGGGGTCGTCTCGGCGCTCTGCGCGCCGCTGACCGGGATCCTGCACCTCGGCAAGGCCGCCGGAGGCGCCGACGGGCCCGTCCGGCGGATCGCGGCCGACCTGGAGAAGGCCGGGTTCGGGGCGCCGGTCGTCGAGGACGTGATGCGGTGGAAGTACGCGAAGCTGCTGGGCAACCTGGGCAACGCGATCCAGGCGACGACCGGCCCCGAGCCCGAGCCCGCGAAGGCGGCGCTGCTGCTGCGGGCCGTACGGGAGGCGAAGGCCGCCTTCGCCGCCGCGGGGATCGACTGGGCTTCGGACGCGGAGCAGTCGGCGGCGCGCGACGGCAAGGTCGAGGTACCGGCGGGGGCGGTGCGGGGCGGCTCGTCCTGGCAGAGCCTGGCGCGGGGGACGGGGTCGGTGGAAGCGGACTACCTCAACGGGGAGGTCGTGCTGCTGGGGCGGCTGCACGGGGTGGCGACACCGGTCAACGACACGCTGCGGCACGCGGCGAACATCTTCGCTCGGGAGGGCCTGCCGCCCGGGGCGATGTCCGCCTCGGACCTGACGGCCCTGGCCGACGAGGCCGCGGCGCGGGTGTGACCCCCCTCGGACCGGCATCGGCCCGGGCTCGTCTCCACGAGGACTTGTCCGTCACGCGGCGGCATGGTGGCGCGATTCGGCTGGCACTGTGAGGCGTCAGGGGCTGTACTGGTGAACTCCCCTTATTCCAAGGGTGACTTCACTCAGCCAGGCGCAATCAGAACTCGGTGAACGCGCCATCAGACGGGGGTCTACGTGTCGAACATCGAAGTCATGCTCGGTCAGATCGTTCCTGCCGCGGGGGCGGCGGTGGCCGTGTACGGCGCTGCTGTGCTGCGACGGGCCGAGGACGAGGCGGCAGGAGCCACCGTACGGCTCGGCCGGCGGCTGCTCGCCCGCATTCGGAGTGGAGCCGCCGATCCGGCCGCGATCGACGGGGCCGTGACGGACCTCGCCGCCGATCCCGCCGATCCGGACGCGCTCGCAGCGTTGCGCTTGCAGATCAGGCGCGCCCTCGCCGCTGACCCCGCGCTCGTCGACGAGATCGCCGCGCTGCTCCCCGCGCCCGGCCCCGCCCTGAGCAGCGGAGCCGGAGGCGTGGCGGTGAGCGGGAACGTCTCGGGAATCGTCTCGACCGGAGACGGCGCGACGAACATCCAGCGCCGGTGACGGGCGACAGCGGCGTGCCGGCTTCCGGGGGCCGCGTGGAGGCCGGCCATGACCACGCGGGAGTCGTCGTGCACGGCGACGTGAAGGGCATAGTCAACACCGGCTCCCACAGCATCAGCGTCATCTACGACGGGAACGCCCTCGTCGAGATCACCAGCCTCCGTGACATCACTCCGCATCAGCCGCCGCTGCTGCCGGCCGCGGGCCGGAGCAAGCTGTTCGGCAGGGACACGCTGGTGAACGACGTGGTCGCGCAGCTCGACGACGGCCGCAGCGTGCAGCTGCACGGGAAGCCGGGGGTCGGGAAGAAGGCCTTGGCCGCGGCGGTGCACCGGGAGCTGGCCGCCCGGGGGCGTCGCGGCCACGTCCTGTACCCGCGCACCGGGGCGGAAGAGGCGGAGTCACTGCCGGCGCTGTACGGGCGACTCGCCGGGGCGTTCTTCGGCACGCACTTTCTGCGGTCCGTCGACGAGACGCAGCTGCGCGCGGCCCTGTCCGCCGCGGACTTCTCCGGCGTGCACGTCACCGTCGTCGACTGCGTCCTGCCGCAGAGCGATCTGACGCGGCTCCTCGAGACCTTCTCCGGCTGCACGTTCCTGTTCACCTCCCCCTACGCGACGCTGCCCGACACCGGCGCGACCCATCTCGTCCGGCCTCTGTCCCGTACCGCCGCCGTCGAACTGCTCAGTGCCGAAGTGGGGCTCCCGCTCGGCCCGGCGGGGTTGCAGAACCTGCAGTTCGACCACGTGTGGAACGAGTCGGGTGGCGCGCCCCAACGGATCTGCCAGTACGCCCAGTTCATCAAGGGTTTCGACCAGTGGGAGCGGCGCGTCCGCGGGGACGGCGAACCGTGGGACGAGCCGGCTCCCATCGATCCGGCGCTGCTGAGTCCACGACGCCAGGCGGAAGCGCTGGCCGTCGCCTTGAGCGAGCCCGCACGTCGCGTACTGCTCGCACTGGCGACGTTCGGCACGGCGCTTCCCGCCGCCTGGATCGCTCCGGTCACCGGCTATCCACAGGACGGCGCCGCCGTTGAGGAGCTGGACGACCGGCGCATGGTCAAGCAGTTCGGCGGGAGGTACTGGATCACCGAGGACGCCGCCGCGGCCGTCCACCACCAGGAGTGGGCTCCGGCCGCGGCGACCGCGGCGGCGGAGGGCCTGCTCGCGGCGCTGGCGCGCCAGGACGGACCGTCGGGCCCCGGGCCGGACGCGTACCTCTTCCTGACCGTCGCCCGCGCGCTGGTCCGCGAGGAGCAGTGGGCGCTCGCCTCGCGATTCGTGCGGACCGCCGGACCCCGGGCCCTGACCGAAGGGCGCGGGCAGCTGGCGCTCCAGCTCTACGGGCTGGGCCGGATGGCGGCCGCGCGGGGCGGCATGAGCAAGGACGTCACGTTCCACGACCGGGCCGAGAAGCTGACCCGCGACCTCCTCGACGGCGACAAGGCGGGCACCGCCGCGGGCGCCGCTGTGCTGCTCGCCCCGGCGCTCGGGGCGGTCGCGGTCGAGAGCGGGAAGACGTTCGGCTTCTTCGGGAAGATCGTCGCCACCGTCTCCACCAAGGCCGGTGCCTCCGCGGCCGCCGCTGCCGTGGTGGTGGCGGCGACCACGGTGGTCGTGGTGGCGAATGCGAACGACATGCCCGCGGGCTGCGAACCGGCGTACGCGGCGGTGGAGGCGTATGACAGCGTTGCTCAGCGTACGTATGACGAACTGTCGCAAAAGACCGGGGTGCTGGCCTCAAGGCTCAGGGCCGCCGCCGGGGAGGCGTCCGAGGCGGGCATCCGGTCGGAGCTCAACCGGCAGGCGGATGCCCTCGACACCAAGACGGCGGCGGATGTGCGCGAGAACGACGAACGGATGAACGCGAGTTTCCCCCCGCATCCTGAGGTCACCGCAGGCTTCGCGTCTGGTGCCGCGCTGCAGAACAAGATCTCGACCCTGCGGGTGATCATGTCGGTCTGCCCCGCCCAATGACCCGCGAGCGGCGTCCGGGCCTCGCACCGGGCGCCGCTCGGACGGTCCCGGCTACGCCGCCAGGGCCGGGATGCGGGCCGGGGACGCGGTGGCCGTGTCGAACCTGCGGAGCAGCAGGCGGGCCAGTTCCGGGGAGGGGCCCAGGACGGCCGAGATCACGTCGGCGCCCGCGGCTTCGGCGCCCGCCGCGATGCGGTCGGGGAGCCGGCCGGGGGCGATGACGTAGGGGGCCACCGCGATCCGGCGGACGCCCTCCGCGCGCAGTGCGCGTACGGCGTCCTCCGTCCGGGGAAGAGCAGCGGAGGCGAACGCAGGCCGCACGGCGCACCAACCGGTGTGCCGCCACTCCCGCGCGGTTTCAGCGATCACTGCGATCGCCTCCGGGTCTGAGGAACCGGCGGACGCGAGCACCACACCGGTGGTGGCGCGGTCCGCCGGGGTGAGGCCGGCTTCCCACAGCCGGCGCTCCAGGGTCGCCAGCAGCAGCGGCGACGGGCCGAGCACATCCGCGATCCGGACCGAGAGGTCCGGCAGGTGGGACGTGGCTCCGGCGAGTACCGCCGGGATGTCGGACTTCGCGTGGAACGCCCGCGTCAGGAGGAGCGGGAGCGCCACGATCTCGCGTACGCCCGACAGGTAGAGCGAGGCCACCGCCTGGTCGACGGTCGGGGTGTCGAAGTCCAGGAACGCGGTCTCCACACGCAGCCCCGGCCGCAGCGCCCGTACCCGCCGGGTGAGGGCGTGCACGGTCGCCGCGTGCCGCGGGTCGCGGCTGCCGTGGGCGATGACCAGCAGGGCGGGGGAGTGAGCGGAGCGCGCCGGCACGGTGGTCAGCTCTTGACCAGCAGGCCGCGGGTGCGCAGCACCCACCGCTCGACGGGGCTGAAGATCAGCAGGTCGATCGCGATGCCGACGACCAGGATCAGGATGATCGCGAGGAACACGCCGGGCAGGTCGATGTTGTTGCGGCCGTTTTCGAGGAGCTGGCCCAGGCCCAGGCCCAGGTCGGGCGAGCTGGCGATGATCTCGGCGGCCATCAGGGAGCGCCAGGAGAAGGCCCAGCCCTGCTTGAGGCCGGCCAGGTAGCCGGGCAGCGCGGCCGGCATGACCACGTGCCAGGCACCGCGCAGGCCGGTGGCGCCCAGGGTGCGGCCGGCCCGCAGGAACAGCGGCGGGATCTGGTCGATGCCGGAGACGAGGCCGTTGGCGATCGACGGGACGGCGCCGAGCAGGATGACGGTGTACATCATCGCGTCGTTGAGCCCGAACCAGAGCACCGCCGGCGGCACCCAGGCGACCGAGGGCAGCGACTGCAGCCCCTGCAGGATCGGGCCGATCGCGGCACGGACGAACTTCACCCGGGCGACGAGCAGGCCGAGCGGGGTGCCGATGGCCAGGGCCATCAGGAAGCCGAGCAGACCGCGCGAGACGCTGGTCCAGATGACCTCGAGCAGGGTGCCCTTCGCCCACATGTCGGACAGGCTGTCCAAGACGGAGGACAGGGCGGGGAGCTTGGTCTCGTCGGTGACCTTCGCCGCGACGAGGATCTGCCAGACGAGGAGGACCAGGCCGACGGCGATGACCGGCGGCAGGACCTTCTTGACGAGGACCTCGCGGACCGGGGTGCGGTGGGTCTGGACGGCGTCGAGCGCGTCGAGGCCGGCCTCAAGTCCCGCGAGGTCGTCCGTCTTCGCCTTCGTTTCAGTGCTGGCCATGGCGGCGGATCTCCCCACGCAGGTGTTCAGTGATCTCAAGGGACAGCTCCGCGACGTCCGCGTCCTCGATGCGGCGCGGCTGCGGGATGCCCACGGTCCACTCCTTGGCGACCCGGCCGGGGCGCGAGGACAGCAGGACCACGCGCTGCGCGAGCCGTACGGCCTCGCGGACGTTGTGCGTGACGAACAGGACGGACAGGTTCGTCTCTTCCCAGATGCGGGTGAGCTCGCCGTGCAGCACGTCGCGGGTGATGGCGTCGAGCGCCGCGAACGGCTCGTCCATCAGCAGCAGCTGGCTGTCCTGGGCGAGCGCCCGGGCCAGGGCCACGCGCTGGCGCATGCCGCCGGACAGCTCGTGGACCCGCTTGCCGTACGAGCCGGAGAGCCGGACCAGCTCCAGCAGCCGCTCGGCCTCCGGACGGCGCTCGGCCTTGGGCACCCCGCGCAGGCGCAGGGCGAGTTCGATGTTCTTGCCCGCGGTGAGCCACGGGAAGAGGGCGTGCTCCTGGAACATGAGCGACGGACGGCCGCCGGGGGTCTCGATGGACCCCGCGGACGGCTTGTCCAGGCCGGCGACCAGGTTGAGCAGGGTGGACTTTCCACACCCCGAGGCACCCAGGATGGTGACGAACTCTCCGGGAGCGACATCGAGGCTGATGTCGTCCAGGACGAGCTGCGATCCGGCCGGGCCGGAGAAGGACTTCGAGACGTGCTCGATGCGTGCGGCGTGCGTCTGCTCCGCTACCGTGCCCTCGGCAGCCTTGGCGAGCGTGGTGGCCATGGTCGTCACCTCCTGGGGTTGCTGGATTACGGGGTTACTTGGCGCCGAGGCCGGCGTCGGAGACCTCGGGCTGGCCGGCGGCCTTGAGGACCTTGTTGAGGAGCGTCAGGTCGTAGATGCCGTTGAGGTCGGGCTTCTCGATGAGCTTGGCCTTGACGGCCCACTCGGACTGGGTCTTCAGCGTTGCGGCCAGCGGGTCGTTGGTGATGAGGATGCTGGGCCAGGCGGGGTCGATGACCTTGGCGTCGAGGGGCTTGCCGCCTTCGGCTGCGAGCTTGGCGTTGGCGGAGGCCTTGGCCTTGTCCGGGTTGGCGTTGATCCACTCGTTGGTCTTGACGGTGCCCTTGAGCACGGCCTCGACGACGTCCGGGTGTTCCTTGAGGAACTTCTGGGACACGATGATGTTCGTGATCACGAACTTCTTGTCGGGCCACAGGGTGGTCTCGTCGAGGAGCACGGCGCCGCCGTCGGAGACGAGCTTGGAGGCGGTGGGCTCGGGGACCCAGGCGCCGTCGATGGAGCCGGACTTGAAGGCGTCGGGGGTGACCTTGTTGTCGGTGCGGACGACGGAGACGTCGCCCTTGCCGGACTCGGGGTCGACCGTCCAGCCCTTTTCGGCGATCCAGTTGAGGAACGCGACGTCCTGGGTGTTCCCCTTCTGGGGGGTGGCGATCTTCTTGCCCTTGAGGTCGTCCAGGGTCTTGATCTTCGCCGGGTTCACGACGAGCTTGACGCCGCCGGAGGCGGAGCCGGAGATGATCCGCAGGTTGGAGCCCTTGGACTTCACGTAGGCGTTGATCGAGGGGGAGGGGCCGATGAAGCCGATGTCGAGAGAGCCGCCGTTGAGGGCTTCGATCTCGGAGGGGCCGGCGTTGAAGGACTGCGGCTTGATGGCGGTGGCGCCGAGTTCCTTGGCGATCAGGCCCTCCTGGAGACCGACCAGCGCGGTGGCGTGGGTCAGGTTCGGGAAGTAGCCGATGCGGACCTCGGAGGCCGACAGCTTCTTGCCGGCGTCGGCGGCGACGTTCGCCTTCGGAGCGTCGTCCTTCTTGGCCTCGGAACCGTAGCCGCAGGCGGTGAGCAGCAGGGGGAGCGCAGCTGTGAGGGCTACGGCACGCAGGGCGGTGAGCGGTCTGGCGGCAGACACGGAGGTGTCCTTTCACGGGCGGCCGAGGAGGCACGGAGGGAATGACGGAGACGGGAAGTACGGGGACGAAGCGGTACGCAGGCGGCGACGCGGAGCCGTCGGCACGCGCGGCAGTCGCACCCGGCCGGTCGGCGGGATCGCTGTCGCTCGAGCATGCGGGTGGCGATGTCGGCCGAGGGGCCGAGCCTGCCGGCCGTGAGGGGCGCTCAGTGCCCCGGTGGTGCTCCACACGGGATACCGGGCCCCTTTGGCCGGTGTCAGGAAGGCTGACAGATGGCGCTGGAGGTACGGACCAGGTCGATGTGCCGGCGGGAGGTCAGGGACAGGATCCGGCCAGCGCGTCGCAGTGTCTGCACGGCCGCCTCACCTCCTGATTCCTAGTTTTCCCACCTGGTTGGTAGGCATATTGGCAGACAGGAAGCCGCACCCCAAGAGAACGACCACATGCTGGACCGATTGATCTCTAGATGTGAGAAACCGCAGGTGGGGCGGGGGGTGAGATTTAAGGATTGGTCCAGGCGTCAGGGGCGCGGGACAGGGCGGACACGGCCGGAGGCAGGTCGGAGGACGCGACGTCCGCGAGCGTCACGCCGTCGAGGATCTCGCGCACGTTGGCCCGCAGCGCGATCCACAGGGGGAGGAGGGCCTGGGCGGGGCCGGTGTACGCCAGGTCGGGAGGGCGAACCCCGCGCACCGAGACGAGCGGTCCGTCCACGACGCGGATGACGTCCGCGATGCTGATGGATCCGGCGGGCTTGGCCAGCCAGTAGCCGCCGTTGCCGCCGCGCTGGCTCAGCACGAGACCGCCTCGGCGCATGTCGTTCAGGATGCCTTCGAGGAACTTGTGCGGGATGTCCTGGGCGTCGGCAATGGCCTCGGCCTTCAGCGGCCCGTCATCCTGTGACGCGGCAAGCTGCAGTGCGGCACGTACCGCGTAGTCCGCCCTGGCTGAGATCCGCATGCGGCCATTATCCCGCATGCCCGCGTCCGGCGTCCGCCGCGGGTGAGCCGCCTGCCGCGGGGCGGGTGCGAGCATCCCCCCCGCGGCAGGGGATCCGTACCCCGCACGGGTGCCTCGCGTCAGTGGAAGGCCGCCGCCACCGCACGGTGGGAGCCGTTGAGGTAGTGCTCGCCGATGGAGCGCAGACGGTGCGCGGCAGGGTGGTGGGCCGTCAGGACGCGGGCGTTGCGCCAGAAGCGGTCCAGGCCGGGGGCATCGGCGAGTTCCAGCACGCGCGCCGTGATGTGCAGGGCGGCCTTCGACGTCACCGTCTCGGCCGTGGCGACCAGGGCGGCGATGCCCGCGGGCTCCTCGGCATCGAGCTGCGCACCCCTTTCGAGGGCCTGCGCCATCACCTCGGTCGCCCGGTCGACCACGGCGGTGGCCGTCTGGGCGGCGGAGGCGAGTTCGCCGTACGTCAGGAAGAGGTCCGGGTCCGCACCGGGCAGTCGGTATGCGTGACCGCCCCTGCTGAGGTCGCGTGCTTCGGTGAGGGCGCCCTCGACGATGCCGAGGCCCACGTGGCACAGGGCGAGCCGGAGCGCCGGATCGGCGAGTGCGGTGAAGGGAGCGGTCGGCTCCTCGTCGTACGGGCGGCGGCCCAGTACCTGACCGGGCGTCACGGTGACCCGGTCGAAGTCCACTTCGCCGGCGCCGACCACGCGCTGCCCGAGGCGGTCGTGGGCGGGTTCGATGGTCATGCGCGGAACGCCGGGTGGGATCCGTACGACCAGGACGTCTCCGGTCACCCCGCAGACGGCGTCCACCACGATCTGGTCGGCGATGGACACCGCCGTGTCCACGAAACGGCGCCCGCTCAGAACGTAGCCGGTGTTGCGGGGCTGCAGTGTGAGGTCCGGCCCGCCGGTGTCCTCGTCGGGTGCCGCGGTGCGGATGGCGCCGGTCCACAGCCACTGCTCGCGAACCGACTGCTCCTCGAGGGCGGTCGCGTGGTGATGGCTCGCGTAGAAGCGTCCGCTCCACGCGTGTACGTAGTGGCGGGCGAGTACGTCGCCGACGGAGCTGTCCGCTGTGGAGAGCTTCCGGATGACGGTGCATCCGGTGCGCCAGTCCGCTCCGCGGCCCGGCCCGGGCGGGGTGAGGGCGGCCGGCAGGCCGGCCTCCCGCAGCCGGGCCACCTCGTCGGTCGGCGGCCTGCCCGCCCGGTCGCGGAAGATGGCGTCCGCGGCGAGATCGTCCGCCACGTCGTGGGCGGTGCGCAGGAGCGCTGCCCGGCGCTGCTCGTCGGCGGACCGGCGGCCCACGGTGCTCGGTGTCGTCGGCATGGGAGTCACCGACACGCCCGGGCATCGCCGCGTGGCGCTGGGGCTGGGCGGACAGCGGTGCCATGGGGGGTGGCGGTGGTCATGTCGGCTACTCCGGAAAGTCGTTGGGCGTGTCGGCCGGTTGCTCGCCAGGTGGAGCGGGAGGCGCTCGGGCGGGGCTTCACCGTATCCCCACCTTTCCCATCGGATTGATAGGGATACTTGTCGGAAGCGGCCTTCCAGGCAAGTGCGCGACCGTATGGCGGACAGTCCCGTCTCGGCATGGGAGATGACGCAGGGTCGGGGCCCGGTGAAGGTGCGGCCGGAGGGTGCCGTTTCCCATGCAATCAGTAGGGAAGTGTTGACGCGGGCGCGTGGAGCACCCCACGATGTGCCCATGTCCCCGTCGCAGCCGTTGCTCGTACGCCGCAGGCACGTTGACTTCCGTCTCGTGGCCAGCGCCGTCTGCCGACCCGTCTAGGGTTTCCGACAGGGCATTTCCGCGTCGCGCGCAGGCGTTCCGGCCACCGCTTCTCTCCGTATGCCCTCTCCTCCCGGCAGCGGTTCTCCTGGCGCTGGTCCCGCCGACCCTCCCGCCGAGCCGCTGGGGTCCGCCGCGTGTACGGCATGCCCGGCCCTCCCCGTCGGATCCGTCATGGATCCGCCATGCCCGGTCGTGGCCGAACGCCCGGCATCCGCAGTCCACTCCGAGCAGCCGAAGGGGCTCATCGTGACCACCGCACTTCCCGCATCCGCCATCCGGCGTTCCCCTGCCCCCCGACTCCAGCTGGTCGGTGACCGCCCGGCCGTCGTACCCGCCCATGGAACGGACGGCGGCCGCGTCGGGTACCTCGTGTTCCTCCCGGCGGACGTGGACCCGGTGGCGCTGATGCGCTCGCACGGTGTGCGCCCGGAGATCCGTCCCTTCGAGCGGAGGGCGTCGCAGGCTCCCGATCCGGACCTGGCTCCCCACTCCGGGCCCGTCCGCTCCGACGATGCCATCCAGGTCGATCGGGAACGTCGGCTGGTCGAGGTCGCAGGGCGCGAACTGGAGCTGACCTACCTGGAGTTCGACCTTCTGTCCCACTTCGTGACGCACCCGCACACCGTTCACACGCGGGATGCGCTCATCTCGGGCATCTGGGGGTACGGGCACGTCGGCGACGGCCGCACCGTCGACGTCCACGTGGCCCGGCTGCGCCGCAAGCTCGGCCCCCTCTATCGGGGCCGCATCTCCACGGTGCGGAGCGTGGGCTACAAGTACGTGCCCGACCACCAGTAGCCTCCGGGCGGCCCGGGGAGGCGGCCTAGTCGGCCCGCCGGGCCGTCACCAGGAGGTACTCCCAGTCCATGGCTCCGTCGACGAGGTGCCTCGTGACCAGGTCGTCGAGGGCCGCGTCGAGGGCGGACACCCGCTCGGGGTCTTCGGACACGAAGCGGTACGTGGCGATGGTCGGCCCGTAGCGGGCCTTGAAGTACTCCCGGAACTCCTCCGGCCGCCCGAACCGGTCCACCCGCAGCGTCTGCCGCCGGGCGTCGAAGTCGATCACCCGGTCCCCGAGCAGGGTGCGCACGTGGTCCGGGTCGCCCCACAGGGGCGGCGGCTGGACACCGGGCGGCGGCGGTGGAGCGTAGGGGCGCATCGTGGCGAACATCTGCCCGATGAACCCCTCGGGGGTCCAGTTGATCAGCCCGATGGTGCCGCCCGGTCGGCAGACCCGGACCAGTTCGTCGGCCGTCTCCTGGTGGTGCGGGGCGAACATGACGCCGACGCAGGACATCACCGTGTCGAACTCGCCGTCCGCGAAGGGCAGGGCCTCCGCGTCCGCTTCCCGCCATTCCAGCCGGGCGCCGTGCGTCTCCGCGAGCCGGCGGCCGGCTTCCAGGAGCTCGGGCGTGAGGTCGGAGGCGATGACCTCGGCGCCGAGGAGGGCCGCGGGGATGGACGCGTTCCCGGACCCCGCCGCGACATCGAGGACGCGGTCACCCTGGCGGATGCCGCACGCCCGTACCAGCTCGCCACCCAGCTCGTTGACGACGTTCGACGCCACGGAGGGGTAGTCGCCCAGTGCCCACATCGCGCGGTGCTTCGCCTTCAGGGCGTCGGGGGGTGCATTTTCGTTGCTCATGTTCCTATGACTAGCGCCTGGGCCGGTCCCGGGGAGGGCGACGCTGCGGACGAGTACCCCGCATGGCGGCGGCTGCCGGGGGGAGTTCAGGGAGTTCAGGGAGTTCAGGGAGTTCAGGGAGTCCCGGGGGAGGAGGGCGGAGCTGTCGACCAGTCCGCGCGCGATGGCTCAGCTAGGCGGTGGGGGCGGTCGGGGCGATGGGGGCGGCGGGGACATCGCCCACCGGATGGTCCGTGTCAGGGCGTGCCCCGACAGGGATACGCAGATCTCCACCGGGCCGGTCGCGGGGCGCAGGCCGAGCATGCCCGGGGCCCACGGGGGCAGCAGGGCGATCGCGTTCGCGGCGAGCAGGGCGTACGGGGCCCTGGCCGGCCAGGGCAGCGGCGGACGGCGGAGCAGGAAGTGTGCCGCGTCGAGGGCTTCGGGCGTGGCCCGCAACTCCGGCCGGTACCGCGCCAGAAGGGACTGTAGCGACGCCCTGTCGCGTGGTGGGTCCAGTACGCCGAGGGCCGTCGCCACCCGCGCGGTGTCCGCGACGTAGGCGTCGTATCCGGCCGCGTCGAGCGGGTGCGCTCCGAAGCGCTCGTGTGCGCGCAGGAAGCTGTCGACCTCCGCGGCGTGCACCCAGCCCAGGAGGTGGGGGTCGGCCGCGCGATAGGGGTCGCCCTCCGCTGTGGTGCCCCTCACCCGTTCGTGGACCGCTCGGACCCTGTCGACGGCGAGCTGTGCGTCCTGAGCCGTGCCGTAGGTGGTGACGGCCAGGAAGGTGCTGGTGCGCTGGAGCCGGCCCCACGGGTCGCCGCGGAAGTCGGAGTGTGCCGCCACGGCGGTCATGGCGAGCGGATGCAGGGACTGGAGCAGGAGGGCGCCGAGCCCTCCGATGAACATCGAGGCGTCGCCGTGGACCGTGCGGATGGGGCGGTCGGGGCCGAACCACCTGGGGCCGGGTGCGGTGTGGATCCGTGCGCGGTTGGCGGGGCCGGATGGACCCGCCACCCGGCTGAACAGCGTCGAGCCGAGCCGGGCCCGTAGGTTCCGGTCTCCGGCAGAGGACTTGTCCATGGTGGTGTCCTGCCCGCCCGGTGCCCGGTTCAATGCTTCTCGCCGGTGGCGCGGCTGAGCGATCCGGGCCACCATGCCGCCGGGCCGATGTCCCTGACGAGGGCCGGTACCAGGAGCGACCGGACGACGAGGGTGTCGAGGAGCACACCGAAGGCCACGATGAAGGCGATCTGGAGCATGAACGCCAGCGGGATGACGCCGAGCGCGGCGAACGTGGCGGCGAGGACGACACCTGCGGAGGTGATCACGCCGCCGGTGGCCACGAGTCCTCTCAGTACTCCCCGGCGGGTGCCGTGCAGAAGGGATTCCTCGCGGACCCGGGTCATCAGGAAGATGTTGTAGTCGACCCCGAGGGCCACCAGGAAGACGAAGCCGTACAGCGGGACGGAGGAGTCGGTGCCGCTGAACCCGAGGAGCTGCTGGAACACGATCGCGGAGATGCCCAGGGTCGCGACGAAGCTGAGGGCGACGGTGGCGACGAGGAGCACGGGCATCAGCACCGAGCGCAGCAGTCCGGCGAGGATGATCAGGATGATCACGAGCACCACGGGGATGATGAGCTTGCGGTCGTTCTCGGCGGTGCGCTGGGTGTCGTACTGCTGTGCGCTGTAGCCGCCGACGATCGCGTGGGCGTCCGGTACGGAGTGGACCGCCTGGCGCAGTCGGACGACGGTCTGCTGTGCCGACCTGCTGTCCGCGGGTGCTTCGAGCGTGGCGTTGAGGCGGACCCTCCCGTCCGCCACGAGCGGGGGGCCGCCCGCCGGCCCCGGTGCGGTGAGGGGGGTGACGGCGTCGACGCCTTCGGTCTGCTCGGCCGCCCGCTTGACCTGGTCGATCCGGCCGGCGTCCGCGATCACGACGGCCGGGTTGCCCGATCCGCCGGGGAAGTGCTCGCTCAGGGTCTGCTGGGCGGCCACCGACGGGGCGTCGTTCACGAAGATCTCCTCCAGCGGCACGCCCTTGGCGTTGAGCGTGGGGGCGAAGGCGGCGCAGGCCAGGAGTACGGCGAGGCTGAGGGCCCAGACCTTGCGCGGGGCACGGTCCACCACGGCCGCCACGGTCTTCCAGATTCCGTGGCCGGTGCTGTCGTCGGCGGTGTGGCCGATCTTGGCGGGCCAGTAGGCGGCGCGGCCGAGCAGGACGAGGGCGGCGGGCAGGAAGGTGAGGGTGCTCAGCACCGCGCACACGATGCCGATGGCCCCCACGGGACCGAGGGCGCGGTTGTTGGTCAGGTCGCTCAGGAGCAGGGCGAGCAGGCCGAGGGCGACGGTGCCCACGCTCGCCGTGATGGGGCCGACCGACCGCCGCAGGGCCGCCCGTACCGCGGCGAACCGGTCCGAGCGGGCCTGGAGTTCCTCGCGGAAGCGCGCCGTGAGCAGAAGGGCGTAGTCGGTGGCCGCGCCGATCACGAGGATCGAGAGGATGCCCTGCACCTGCCCGTCGACGCGGACGATGCCACGGTCGGCGAGTACGTAGACGATCGCGCAGGCGAGTCCCAGGGAGAAGACGGCACCGACGATGATCACCAGGGGGAGCAGCAGGCTGCGGTAGACCAGCAGGAGGATCAGCAGGACGGCGGCGAGGGCGACGCCCAGCAGGAGTCCGTCGATCCCGGCGAAGGCGTCGGCGAGATCGGCCTGACTCGCCGCCGGGCCGGCCACCTGCGCGACGGTCCCGGGGACCGTCGCCGCGGCCGCCGAGATCTCCTCCAGGGCCCGGGGCAGCTCCTCTCCGAGGTCGGGCTCGAGCTGTACGACGCCTTGGAGCGCCTGCCCGTCGGCGGAGAGGACGGCGGGGGAGGACGGGCCGGCCGCGAGGCCGCCGTTGCCGAGACCGGTCAAGGCCCGTGTGGCGTCGTCCTGTTGCCGGGGCCCCAGCTTCCCGCCCGGCGTCTTCGCGGTCCACACCACGACCGCGGGCAGGCTCTCGTTCTGCCTGAAGGCCTTCTGCGCCTCGACGACCCGGGTGGATTCCGCGCTGCGGGGCAGGAAGGCCGTCTGATCGTTGGTGGCCACCTCGCCGAGCTTGCCCGCGTACGGGCCCAGTCCGCCTCCGATGAGCAGCCAGGCGACGAGCAGGACGACAGGGATCAGCCATCGGGTGGACCGTGAAGAGGCGGACATGGCGCTCCTGTGGATTTATCTCAACAGTTAACAATCTCAATGATTGAAATAGATTAGCGGGCGACGGCATCACGGAGGTCAGGAGGGCCGCCGCTGCGTGCGCGTACTTCTGTTCTTCTCCGGGAAGGGCCGGTGCGGATGCAGACGCGGATGTGCGGATGCGGATGCGCGGATGCGGGCCGGGCGGCCCGAGGACTCAGCGCCCCGGAGCCCGCAGGTCGCCGAGTTCCTCGTTCAAGGCGGTGAGGAACCTCAGGGCGATCGCGAGTTCCTCCTCGCTGAACCGGTGGCGGGCGCTGTCGGTGGCCTCGGCCAGGGGCATGAAGGACGAGCGGGCCGCTGCCCTGCCCCCCTCCGCGTAGCGGATGTGGACGACGCGGCGGTCCGCACTCTCCCTGGAGCGGGTGATGTGGCCGGCGCGCTCGAGCCTGTCGAGGCAGGCCGTGACGGCGCCCGAGGTGAGGCCGAGGTGCTCGCGCAGCCGGCCGGGAGTGAGGGGTGCGGGACTGTCGAGGATGACGGACAGGGCCTGGACGTCCGTGGGGTGCAGTCCTTGATCGTGCGCGAATCCGTGGACCAGGCGGTTGACCTCCCCGTTCAGCCGCCTCAACTGCACGGCGAACGCGTGCAGGCCCACCTCACCGTTCCCTTCCGGGACACCTCCGCTGGAATTTCGCACATCCGTATTGGCCACCGGGCCAGCGTATAGAAGCATTCGGGCGGCCCGCGAAGTGACGAACCGTCCGGGGCGTGTGACGGGTTCAGCGGGCGAAGTCCGCGAGGACCTCGCGGGCGGCCCTGGACCCGGAAGCCAGAGCGCCCTGGAGCGAGCCGGTCGCCCGGTGGTCACCGCAGACGTACCGGTGTGGGCCGCACCTGGTCGTCCGGATCAGCGGAAGGGGCGGGGCCATGGCGGGCAGCGCATCGCGCACCGTGTGCCGGCTCACCAGCTGCCAGGTGTCCGTGTCGGCTCCGTACGCTTCTGCGAGCGCGGACCGGACCACCGCCTCCTCCGTGGGATCGGGTGCCCCGAGGACGGAGGTGGCGATGAGTGCGCGGCCGTCGGGGGCGTGGCCGGGGTGCACCTCGCTGAGCACGCAGGTGTTGAGGAACCGGCGCTTCGTGTCGACCAGCAGCGTGGGCTCTCGAAGCGGCGAGCGGTCGGCGGCGTGGTACAGGGTGGTGACCGTACGCCCCGCGGGCACGCTCAGCCCGGGCAGCAGCCGGACCGCCGCTGCCGGGTTGGTGGCGACGACGACGGCCCGGGCACGGTGTTCCGTACCGTCCGCCAGGGCCACCCCGTCGTCGGTCAGCCGGGAAACAGGGGTCTCGGTGCTGAGAACGCCCGGGGGAAGGAGGCCGGCGAGCTGGGCGGGGACGGCTCCGATGCCGTCGGCGGGCAGGCACAGAGTGCCGCGCACCATGCTGCGCCAGACCAGGTGGAAGAACCGGGACGAGGTCTCCAAGCCGTCTTCGAGGAACACCCCGGACAGGAACGGCCTGAAGAAGGTCTCGACCAGCCCGTCGGAGATCCCGGCCTCGGCCAGCGCGGTGAGGGTCGTCCGGTCGGGCCGGGCGCGCAGCAGACGCGGAGGCAGGAGCGTGTCCTGCGCCGTGAGGATTCCGAGCGCCGCGAGGTCACGGGCCGTGGCCAGCCGGCCCGGAAGCAGGTCGCGGCTCTCGCGCGGCCGCCGGGTGGGATCCGTGAAGCGCAGCAGCCGGCCACCACCCGTGTGCACGAGCACGCCCGGGGTGAAGGGCCGCAGGCGCAGGGGGCGGAGTGCGAGGCGGCGTTTGACTTGCGGGTACGCGGTGTTGAGCACCTGGAAACCGCGGTCGGTGACGAAGCCGGAGGAACGGTCGGTGCGCATGCGCCCGCCGACGGCGTCCGAGGCCTCCAACAGGCCGACGCGGAGCCCTCCTGCCAGCAGGTCCGCGGTGCAGGCGAGGCCGGCGGCGCCCGCACCGACCACGATCACGTCCGGGCTGTTTCCCTGCTCCCGCATCATGCGCGGTCACCTTCGCTTCAGGGTGATGGGGCCCTCGGCGATCGGCCCCGGCCCACGCTACGTCGCGTCGCAGGCCGGTCCGCCGGGGGCGCGCCGGGGACGGGTCGGCTGCGGGCCGGGCCTGCGGTGGGCAGAGGCGGCTGTGGACCGGGCGTGCGGTGGGCAGGGGCGGTTGTGGACCGGGCCTGCCGTGGGCAGGGTCGGCTGCGGGCCGGATCTGCTGCGCGCCGGGTCAGAAGCGGAACGTGCCGAGATCGTTCACCGTGTCGGCCAGGGCGCGGACGAGGTCGTTCTCGGCTTCGGTCCGCCAGACCAGGGCGAAGGACATGACCGGCAGGTCGGGGATGGGAATCCACCGGATGTTCGGCATGCCACCCCAGTACCGGGTGACATGGCCGGGAAAGCTGTGGATGATCTCGCCCATGCCGACCATGCTGATCAGGTCATGGGCGGTGTCCGCGGACGTGATGCGTTCGATCGTCCGGCCCCGCGGGGTGTGGAAGGGCAGGTAGCTGTCCTCCCAGTAGTCCGGCAGGCCGAGGGCCGTGCTGTGCGGGAAGTCGGCGAGCAGCTCGAGGGGCACGGAGTCCCGTCCCACGAGCTGATGGCCGGCGGCCACGGCAAGGACACGAGAGTCGGTGCACAGCGTCGGGCCGACGGTGAAGTCCGGCTCGTCCACCGGTAGCCAGGCGACGACGACGTCCATGGCCCCGGAACGGAGCTGGCCGAACACGTCGGTGAAGGTCGTCTGGCGGATCTGCAGTCCCCATTGCGGGTATCGGGACCTGAATGCCTTCCAATAGGGGTGCAGATCCGCGACGTTGAAGGGCAGCATGCTCACGCGGAGCTGCGCGGTGATGCCGCGGCCGGCCAGCCTGGCCCGATCCAGGGATGCGTGCAGGCCCGCGTACACCGGTTGCAGGTCGTCACGGAGCTGCCGGCCGATCTCGGTCAGGCGCACGGTCCGGCTGGTGCGGCTGAACAGTTCGGCGCCGATGCGCCGCTCCTGCTTCTTGATGGCCTGGCTCACGCGCGCCGGGGAGACGCGCAACCGCTCCGCGGTCCGGCCGAAATGGAGTTCTTCGGCCAGCACCAGGAAGATCTCGATGTCCCGCAGCTCCACCGGCTCCCCCAATTCCCCGGCGATAACCCGGCGGTTATCGAACAGCGCGGGAGTCTACCTTGATCATCATTGCGATCCTCAAGGGGGGTTGAGGGGCCTAGGCGACCCGCTCCGGGGCGGCCTGCGCCCCGTCCGCTCGGGCCTCCAGCAGCTGCCGGCGCGTTGCACCTCCTGACTTGAGGTGCAGGCTGTACGAGCCGGGCTTCTCCGCCTCGTCGGCCAGGTGCTTGGGGACGTACTTGCACACGGTCTCCTTGAGCTTGGCGCCCAGGAGGCCGTCGACCTTGAACCACACCGCGACGTCCGACCGCTTGGCGAACTGGAAGATGCCGTCACCCCGGCCCAGGCTGATGCACTGGGCACCGAACGGCTGGTTGAGGGTGGCCGGTTCCTCGCCCGCGATCCGGCTGAGCACCGTGTCGGCGGCGCGCGCACCCAAGGGCATCGCGGCCTGGCAGCTCATCCGCAGCGGCAGGCCCGACGGGGCCGCCGAGTCGCCGGCCGCGACGATGCGTACGTCGTCCACGCTCGTCAGCGTCTCGTCCGTGAGCAGCCGGCCCACCGCGTCGGTGCTCAGCCCGCTGCGCACGGCCAGGTCCGGCACGGCGAACCCGGCGGCCCAGATGGTCACCCCGCTCGGCACCTCGCGTCCGTCCGCGAGCTGCACGGCGTCGCGGCCGACGGCGGTCACCTCCGTGCCGGGGCCGTCCAGGACGCGCACACCGAGCCGGTTCAGCCGCCCGGCGACCGAGCGGCGCCCCCGGGCGTGGAGGTACGGGCCGAGCACCCCGCCGCAGACCAGGGTGACGGCACGGCCCTGCTCGGCCAGCTCGGCGGCGGTCTCGATGCCGGTCGGTCCGGCCCCGACCACGGTCACCGCGGCTCTTGGCGGGGCCGCGTCGAGGGCCGGGCGCAGCCGCTGCGCGTCCTCGAGGGTGGCGAGCGGGTAGGCGAACTCGGCCGCTCCGGGAACGCCCGGGTCGGCGCTGCCGCTGCCCACGGCGTAGACCAGGTAGTCGTAGCCGAGCGTGCCGCCCGAGGCCAGCGCCAGGCTGTGGTCCTCCGCGTCGATCCGCGCCACGGTGTCGACCACCAGCCGGACGTCCTCGGCCAGCACGTCCCGGTAGGCGATGACCGCCGCGTCCGAGCCGCCCACCAGCTGGTGCAGGCGGATCCGGTGGACGAAGTCCGGACGCGGATTGACCAGCGTCACCGTCACGTCGCCGCGCTTCGTCAGACGGTTCGCGGCCATGACGCCGGCGTATCCGCCGCCGATGACGGTCACTTCGGTGTTCTCGTTCATGGTGTGCTTCCCATCGTTTCAAGGGGTTCCGGGCACAAGACACCGGAGACCCGATCCGTGTGACAGGTCCGGCTGAGTGACCTGCACGACAGAAGGAGGAACAGGAGGAACAGGAGGAAAGGAGGAGGAACAAGAGGAGGGTGTGGGGCGCGACGGCCGTCAGGCACCGGCGGGCGGCACCCACTCCACCAGCTGGATCAGCACGCCGTTGGGGTCCGCGAGGTGGAACACCCGCTCGCCCCAGGGCTCTTGGCGCAGCGGCATCGCGATCCGCGCGCCCTCCCGCCGCAGCCGCTCGTACTCGCCGGGCAGGTCGGTGACCGTGAAGGACACCGTCACTTCGGCCTGCGCAGCCGGCGGCCCCGGTGCGGGGTCCGGCTCTGGATCGCCTTGGAGGACGATGAGGTCGGTTGCCGCGTCGTCGCGCGAGAGGTGGATGGTCCCCTCGGCCACCAACACCTCGCGAAACCCCAGGTGGTTGGTGAGGTAGCGGCTCGATGCCGCCGGATCTGCGACGGTCAGCAACACCGCGGACGCGATGACATTCATGGAGTGGTCTCCCCTCCCGTGGCCGGATCTCGACACGGCCAACGATCGGCGCAGCGGGGATGTGGATCAAGATCGCTTCTTGCAAGGACGGTTAACCCAGCGGTTCACGATCCGGTTGCGGGCACCCCCGATCGGGATGCGGTTACGTCTTCGACGGGCGCCCGCGGTGTGGGGTGAGTCGGTGCGGGCAAGGGCCGTGCGGGTTCGGTGGATCCGCCGCCGGGCCGGATCGGGCAGAGGAGCAGCCATGTCCCGTCCGGGCCGCGCCGTCGCGGGCATACAATCCCAGCTTCCGGACCGAAGGAGTCACCGCCCGTGATCGTGATAGCCCACCTCAGCGACGTCCACCTCGACGGAGGGGAGCGGGCCGCCGAGCGGACCCGTGCCGTCATGGAGTACCTGGAGGGGCTCCCGTACGAGCTCGACGCGGTGCTGGTGAGCGGGGACATCGCCGATCACGCGCGCCCGGAGGAGTACGAGGAGGCGCGCAAGGCCCTCGGTTCGCGTCATCCGCTGGTCGTCTGCCCCGGAAACCACGACGGCCGCGCCGCCTTCCGGCGCGGTCTGCTGGGGGAGGAGCGCCCGTCCGCGGGCCCGGTCGACCAGGTGCTCCGTGGCGAGGGCTTCGTCCTCGCGGTGTGCGATTCGTCCGTACCCGGTGAACACCGTGGGTACCTGGAGGACTCGACGATCGCCTGGCTGGACGGAGTGCTCACGGGCACCCCGCGCGAGGTGCCCGTACTGGTCGCCTTCCACCACCCGCCCGTCCCGCTGCACATCCCGTACGTGGACGGCATCCGGCAGTTCGGCGAGGAGCGGCTGGCGGCGCTGGCCGAGCGGCACCCGCACCTGACGGCGTTCCTGTGCGGGCACGCCCACACCGGCGCGGCGACCACCTTCGCGGGGCGGCCGCTGCTCGTGGCTCCCGGCGTGGTGTCAACGACGCGGCTCCCGTGGGAGGCGGCGTCCGGGGAGAGCGAGTACATCCACACGGACGAGCCGCCGGCCGTGGCCTTCCACGTGATCGGCGAGGACGGCCGGCTGACGACCCACTACAGGGTGGTCGTCGCCCGCCGGTAGCCGGAGCCGTCGCGGGTCCGGGTGAGGTGCCCGGCGATGACCAGGTACCGCCGCAGCGCCGCGCAGTCCTCGTGGACGGTGAGCAGCAGGCCGTTCACCTCGGGCTCCGTGTAGGCGCGGTCCGCCGTGAAGAGGGTCTCGGTGAGGTGGGTGAGCAACTGCTCGCGGCGGGCCGCCTTGCGCGGTATGGCCGTGAGGCGGCCGTCGGCGGCGAAGAGGTCGGTGACGCCGCGCAGGGTGCGCGTGCTGGTCTCTGCGGTGCTTTGTGACATGTGGTGGAGCTTCACCCGGGCGGCCGCCCCGGGGCAACAAGTTTTTCCGTAGGGGCAAGAAGTGACGGTCGTTCATCTTACTGAGTGGTAGCACCTGCCAGTACCCTCCCCGTGACCGGTTCCTGCCCCCCACGGAGGAGCACGTATGCGACGCCCCACCACGCACACGAAAGCCCGTACGCGAACTGCCGTCGCCACCGCACTGATCGCCCTCGGAGCGGCCCTGCTGACCCCGGCCGCGGCGGCATCAGGTGCCGATGCCCCGGTGCCGCTCCCCATCGCCGACTACTGCGGAGGTCAGTGCGCGGACATCCTGCCGCCCGGCCAGAGCGGCAACGCCACCCTCGCGCAGATCCTCGCCCACAAGGCCTTCGGCACGCTGCCCGCCCATACCTCCGACCAACTGGCGCGCTACGACTCCCTGGTGGCCGGCTATCCCGGTCTCACCGACGCCAAGGTCAACGAGTTCTTCAACGACGCCTCCTTCGGCGTCCCGGCCGACCAGGTCGAGTCCACCAGCAGCCCGCGCTCCGACGTCACCATCACCCGGGACAAGAAGAGCGGCGTCCCCCACATCAAGGGCACCACCCGCTACGGGACCTCCTTCGGCGCCGGCTACGCGGCAGCCCAGGACCGGCTCTGGCAGATGGACCTCTTCCGGCACGTCGGCCGGGGCGATCTGACCCCCTTCGCGGGCGGCGCCCTCGCCAACCAGGGCCTGGAGCAGCAGTTCTGGCCGCAGGCCCCGTACACCGAGGCGGACCTCCAGGCACAGGTCGACCGGATCCGCACCGCGGAGGGCGAGCGCGGGCGGCTCGCGATGGAGGACGCCCAGGCGTACATCGACGGGATCAACGCCTACCGCGTGCAGTCCAAGAACGGCCGCTACTTCCCCGGCGAGTACGTGCTGACCGGGCACATCAACTCCATCACCAACGCCGGTGAGATCCAGCCCTTCAAGCTCACCGACCTGATCGCCCTCGCCTCCGTCGTGGGCGGCCTGTTCGGCGGCGGCGGAGGCGGCGAAGTGCAGGCCGCGCTCTCCCTGTTGTCCGCGCAGCAGACGTACGGCCTGGAGGAGGGCACCCGGGTCTGGGAGTCCTTCCGGCAGCGCGAGGACCCGGAAGCCGTGCTCACCGTCCACGACGGGACGAGCTTCCCCTACGCGCAGAAGCCGGCCGTCCCCCAGGGCGCGGCCCTGCCCGACGCCGGCTCGGTCACCGCCGAGCAGCTCGTGTACGACCGTACGGGCTCGGCCGCGACCGCCGCCGCGGCCACCCCGCCCAAGTCGGTGAAGCAGAGCATGTCCAATGCCCTGCTCGTCTCCGGCACGAAGACCGCGAGCGGCCACCCGATCGCGGTCTTCGGACCGCAGACCGGCTACCTCGCTCCCCAACTCCTCATGCTCCAGGAGCTCCAGGGCCCGGGCATCAGTGCGCGCGGCGCCTCCTTCGCGGGTGTCAGCATGTACGTCCAGCTCGGGCGCGGGCAGGACTACGCCTGGAGCGCCACCTCGGCCGGCCAGGACATCACCGACACCTTCGCCGTCGAACTGTGCGAGCCCGGCGGCGGCGCCCCCACCAGGGCGAGCACCTCGTACCTCTACCGCGGCACCTGCACGCCCATGGAGAAGCTGGAGCACACCAACACCTGGAAGTCCTCCGTCGCGGACCCCACTCCGGGCGGCTCCTACCGGATGCAGGTGTGGCGCACCAACTACGGCATCGTCACGCACCGCGCGACCATAGCGGGCAAACCCGTGGCCTACACCGCGCTGCGCTCCACGTACCGCCACGAGGCAGACTCGATCATCGGCTTCCAGATGTTCAACGACCCCTCCTACGTGAAGGACGCCCGCACCTTCCAGGAGGCGGCCCGGCACATCGGCTACGCCTTCAACTGGTTCTACGCCGACTCGCGCGAAGCGGCCTACTACAACAGCGGGTCGAACCCGGTGCGTCCGGCCGGAGTCGACCCGGCGCTGCCCATCCAGGGCAAGCAGGCTTACGAATGGCAGGGCTTCGACCCGGCCGCCAACACCGCGGCCTACACCCCGCCCGCCGAGCACCCGCAGTCCATCGGCCAGGACTACTACATCAGTTGGAACAACAAGCAGGCCAAGGGGTACGGCGCGGCCGGATTCGGGATGGGCTCCGTCCACCGCGGCGACCTCCTCGACCAGCGCGTCAAACCGCTCGTCGCGGCGGGCGGAGTGACCCGGGCCAAGCTGACCCAGGCCATGGCCGACGCGGCCGTCACCGACCTGCGCGCCGAGAACCTGCTCCCCGAGCTGCTGGCCGTGCTGCGCAGCGCACCCGTCACCGATCCGGCCGTCGGGGCCGCGATCGACAAGCTCGCCGCCTGGCAGGCCGCGGGCGCCGAGCGCAAGGAGACCGCGCGCGGTTCGAAGACGTACGCGCACGCGGACGCCGTACGGATCATGGACGCCTGGTGGCCGCTGCTCGTCGAGGCAGAGTTCAAGCCCGGCCTCGGGGCGCCGCTCTACGAGGCCCTGCGCGCCTCGCTGACCATCGACGAGGCGCCCAACGCCGGCCACGGACCCACCGGTTCACATGCCGGCTCGGCATTCCAGTACGGCTGGTGGAGCTACGTGGACAAGGACCTGCGTACGGTGCTCGGCCGCCCGGTGTCCGGACCGCTGGCCCGGACGTACTGCGGGGGAGGCTCGCTGTCCGGGTGCCGGGACGCCATGACGGCAACGCTCAAGCAGGCGGCGGCCGCCACTCCCGCCGCCGTGTATCCGGCGGACGGGATCTGCGCCGCGGGCAACCAGTGGTGCGCGGACGCGATCGTGCAGCGTCCGGTGGGCGGCCTGGCCCATCCGCAGATCAACTGGCAGAACCGGCCCACCTATCAGCAGGTGGTGGAGTTCCCGGCCCACCGCTGAGGACCTCGCGTACGAAGGCCCGCCGGCTCCGGAGTGGTCCGGGGCCGGCGGGCCTCCGCGCGCACGGCGTGCGTGTCAGGGTGCGACGGTGATCTGCTGTGCGGGGTTGGTGGTGTCGGTGACCTTGTAGACGGCGTTGAAGGTGGACGCGGTCGCGCTCGTCGGGCAGCCGAAGCCGCCGGTGACGGTGACCGGCACCGAGGCGTTGGTGAAGGTCAGGCTCGGCGGGGCGCCGTTCGTCCAGGTCCCGGGGACGCTCGCCGGTCCGGAGGGGGCGGCGGTGACGGTGCAGGAGGCGAGACCGCTGGTCTGGACGACGAGCCCGCCGGTGGGCACGGTCATGGTGGCGGTGATGGGGGAGCCGTTCTGCATCGACACCGACCAGGCGCCGCTGGTGGTGACCGTGGGGGTCACGCCCCACATGCTCGAGGTACAGGAGCTGTAGGTGGGCGGGGAGATCGGGGAGGAGACGGGACCTGCCGGGTTGTTGTTGCCGGGGGCGGCCGGCACCGCGCCGGTGGACACCGAGACCGTACAAGTGACGGTGACGGAACCGGCTTTGAGGGTGGCCTTCCCGCTGAGGGTGGCCTTGAAGGCGTGCCCGGCCGGGGTGACGGTGGTCGACCCGGCCAGGGGTAAGGGCAGGGCGGTGGCGGAGACCGGGGCGAGGGACATGGCTCCGGCCGCGGCGGCCGCGGCGAGCGCGAGCGTGGTGGTGCGCGTACGGCTCATGGCTGTGCTCCTTGGGGATCGGGGTGCTGTGGGGGAGCGGGTGTGGGGGGCGGGGCCGTGGGGGACGGCACGATGAGGGACGGGGCCGTGGGGGACGGGGCCGTGAGGGACGGGGCCGCGAGGGCCCCGGGTGCGGATGCCTCCGGGTCCCGTGCGGCGCCGGGGCGCGGGGCGGCGTACGGCTGCCAGGCGAACATGAGGCCGCCGCCGAGGATGCCGAGCAGGGTGCCGATCAGGAACCCGCCGAGGTTCGACAGGACCAGCGCGGCCGTTGCGATGAGGGTGGTGAGGACGCCGGCCAGGGCGCGCTGGGGCGGGGAGAACCAGGCGGTGAGGCCGAGCACGATCATGACGATGCCCATCAGGACCGACGGGATCCCGGCGACCCCCTGCTGGAGCATGATCTTCAGGGGCGCGAGCGGCAGGGCGCAGATCTCGGCCCCGGCCAGGATGGCGAACAGCCCGCCCCAGAAGGGCCGGCCGTGCCGCCAGCGCCGCCAGCGGCTCAGAAGCATTCCTTCTTGCCCTTGCTGATGTTCATGTTCAGCCCGGAGAGCTTGAAGGTGCCCGCGTTGGTGGCCCACGCCGTCTGGCGGAGATCGGTGATGCTGACGGTGTCGGCCTGCTGGGCGAACAGGTCCTGCATGCCCACCGCGTCCGCCGGCCCCTTGTCCAGGGTGGAGGCGTCGCGGCCGATCTCGATGTTGGTGAAGACCGCGTCGCCGGAGAGCTGGGTGGCGTCCACGAAGAGGTTGCTCGCCTCGACGGGGGCCTTCTGGCCGGCGGTGAGGTTGAGCGAGATGTCCCCGATGATCGGGAGGGTGGTCACCACGGACTGGCAGAGGCTGTGGAGCTTGGCCTCCCGGATGGCGGTGACCGCCACCGGGATGAGCTCCTCGCGGGCGTTCACGTCCACGCTGCCGTACTGGGCGAAGCCCTCGCCCTCCAGGCTCTTCGCCGACACCTTGAACTGCTGGCCCGAGACGGCGAAGGAGGCGGCGAGCGCGCCCTGCGCGAGGGCGATGCCGAGGCCGGCGGTCACGGCGACGGCGGGGAGGGTCAGTACGGCGAACCGGCGCCAGCGGACTCTGCCCGCGTCGTCGGCCCTCTCGGATAACTTCGGGGAATCTGCCATGAGATCATCCCTTATGTTCGGCTGTGCACCGTTATTTGTTACCGACGAGTTGAATGTAAGAGTGCCAATGGGGGTTGGCAAGGTTGCTCGGGCGTACCTTTTCGGCCGAGTCCTACTCGCCAGTCACGCCCCGGGAGACTCCGTGTGCAGCAGCTCGGCGACCTCGGCGTCCACGCGCCGGGCCATCGCCCGGGCGAACTCGGCGGCCACGACCTCGCCGGCCAGCGGACGCAGCGCCGACACCGCCTCGGTGATCTGCCGCAGGCGCGTGGCCGAAAGCTGCTCCAGCCCCTCCGCGCCGATCACGTGCGTGCTGAACAGCGCGACGAACCGGTCCGCGACCGCGGCCGCCTGCGTCTGTACGAAGTCACCCGCGTCCAGGACCTCCGCGAGCGGGACCCCCGCCCGCACCAGCGTCACCGTCGCCTCCAGCAGTCGCCGGCTGCGGTGCGTGACCAGGTCCCCGTCGACCGTCACGTACCCCAGCTCGGCCGCCCGCCGGGTGTCCTCGGGGGAGGCCGTCGGGCCGAACAGCTTCCGCAGCTCGCCGCGGGACATGACGACCGGCTCCTCCTGCTCCCAGTCGCGGGTCATCTCCCGCTCCAGGCCCAGCAGTTGGGACAGCCCGCCGCCCTGCTCCCAGGCCGCCAGCAGCTCGGCTATGCCGTTGACGGTGTAGCCGCGCCCCAACAGGTCGTTGATCAGGCGCAGTCGGGTGAGGTGGTCGTCGGAGTACCAGGCGATCCGCCCCTCCCGGCGCGGCGGCGGGAGGAGCCCGCGCTCCTGGTAGTAGCGCAGGTTGCGCACCTTGACCCCGGCCGCGCGGGCCAGTTCGTCCCGGCGGTAGTGCCCGCCGACGGCCGCGTCCTGATCCACCTGACTGCTCACGCGGCCGAGTGTAGGACGCGGGGACGGGCCTACCGGCGAGTTAGCGCGCGGCGGTCGGGAGATCGCCGCGCAGGGTGTACCGGCAGGTCACGCGCCGCGCGGCTGCTCGCGCCGCTTGACCGCCCGCAGGACCACGAACTTCGGCTCGCTCGCGGCGACTTCGCTGTTGCCGAAGAGGCGTCGCAGGTGGGTGTGGTACCCCATGTGGCGGTTGGCCACCACCCACAGCTCGCCGCCCGGCCGCAGCACCTTGCGCGACTGCGCGAACATCCGCAGCGCCGTCGCGTCGGTCGTCGCCTGGTGGGAGTGGAAGGGCGGATTGCAGAGCACCAGGTCCACCGAACCGGGCGGCAGCATCGAGACCCCGTCCCCGACGATGAACTCGGCGCGGTCCAGGCGCCCCTGGATGTTGGCGCGGTACGTGGCCTCGGCCGAGGCCACCGCCTGGTACGACTCGTCCGTGAAGACGACCTCGGCCTCCGGGTCGGCCACCGCGACCGCCGTGCCGACGATGCCGTTGCCGCAGCCCAGGTCGACGACGCGGGCCCCGTCGGTGTTGGTGGGAATGCTCTGCAGGAAGAAGCGGGTGCCGACGTCGAGGCGGTCTGCGCAGAAGATCCCGGCATGGTTGACCACGGTCAGACCGGAGCCGGACCCGGCGTCCTTGTCGACGGTGTACGTCACCGGCCACGGGCCGTCGGTCCGGGGATGCGCGGCTCCGGGGTTCCCGGGCGTGCAGAAGATCAGGCGGGCCTTCTTCTCGGCCAGCGAGGTCTTCGTCGGACCGAGGATCTTCTCGAAGAGCCGCAGGGTGGAGGTGTGGATCTCCTTCACCATGCCGGTGCCGACGACGACCGTCCCCGCGTGTACGTGCGGGGCCACCCGGTACAGCTGGTCCTCCAGCAGCGCCAGGCTCTTCGGTACCCGCACCAGGAGCACGTCGATCCGCTCCGGCGGCGCGTCCTGCGTCGTCAGGAGGGTCACGGTGCTCTTGGCGGTCCCGATGCCGTTGCGGTCCAGATTGGCCGCGGTGGCGGAGCGGGTCAGGCTGGAGTCGGTGATCTGCGTGGGGTGGTGCGCGGCCAGCGCCGTCGTCAGCGCCCCCCAGCGGTCACCGATCACGGTGATCTGCCCGGCGCCGGCCAGATCCACCGGGCCGCGTTCACCCGTACCGGACTCGAGGTGGCGCAGCAGGTACTCGTCGGCGGCGTCCCATGCGAAGAGCCGGTCGCGCGGGTCCTCGGGGAAGCGGGCGAGCTCGTAGGAGCCGAAGGGCGTGGTCAGACGGTTCATATTGCCCCCAGGCTAACCGAGGGACCGGCCCGGTCCCGCACGGGCGGGGCCGGGAGAGTGGGCGGCGCGGCACCCGGCCCCGCGACATGCCCGGTCCGGCCGCGGTCCGGCCGCGGTCCGGACCCGGTCGGTACCCGGTCCGGACGCGGTCGGTACAGGGCCGGTACCCGGTCCGTACCGCTCCGCGCCCAGGCCTCTGCGCTACCGCTGCTCCGGGAAGTCCCCGGCCATCGCGGCGGCGATCCGCAGGTACGGAGCCGCCTCGGCGGCCCGCCCCTGGCGCTCCAGGGTCCGCCCGAGCATCAGCTGCGCGTAGTCCTCCACGGGCCAGCGCTCCGACACGGCACGGAGCTCGCGCTCGGCCTTGGAGAGCTGGGCGGAGTGGTAGTAGGCGCGGGCCAGCAGCAGCCGCGGAGCCAGCAGCTCCGGGGCCTCGGCCGCCACACCGTGCAGGACGCGGGCGGCGTTCGCGTACTCCTTCGCCTCGAAGAAGAGCCGGCCGCGGTCCCAGCGCTCGGCGGTGGTCCCGTGCTCCAGGTAGCCCTGCTGTGCGTCGATCGCGCCCACCGCGCCCGTCACGTCCATCGCGCTGCTCACGTCCATCGGATCCTTCCTCCGAGCTCTGTGCTCTGTGCTCTGTCGCGCTCGTCGTTCCGTCGGGCTGCTCAACACGTGGATCCGTACGCACATTCCCATGACCTCGGCGGCGGCGCCGGGGCTAAGTTGTGCGGTATGAGCAATCTCGATCGCCAGCCCGCTCTCTCCACCTGTGGCGGCCGCGGGTTCGTCGTCGCCGAGCCCGTACGCGAGCTCCTGAGCCCGCGCACCGTCAAACTCGGCGAGTCCACCGAGGTCCGCCGGCTCCTGCCGAACCTGGGCCGCCGCATGGTCGGCGCCTGGTGCTTCGTCGACCACTACGGCCCCGACGACATCGCCGACGAGCCCGGCATGGCGGTGGCCCCGCACCCCCACTCGGGGCTCCAGACGGTCAGCTGGCTCCACGAGGGCGAGGTGCTGCACCGCGACAGCGTCGGCAGCCTGGCGACGATCCGCCCGCGCGAGCTCGGCCTGATGACCTCCGGCCGGGGCATCAGCCACTCGGAGGAGAGCCCGCGCCCGCACGCCCGCTTCCTGCACGGCGCGCAGCTGTGGGTGGCCCTCCCGGACGCGCACCGCGACGTGGACCCGCACTTCCAGCACCACGCGGACCTCCCGCAGGTCAGCGCCCCGGGCCTGACCGCGACGGTCATCCTGGGCACCCTGGACTCGGCGACCTCGCCCGGAACCGCGTACAGCCCGATCGTCGGCGCGGACCTGGCCCTGGCGGCGGGCACGGAGACCCGGCTCCCGCTGAACCCGGACTTCGAGTACGCGGTCCTGTCGATGTCGGGCGAAGCCCACGTGGACGGCGTCCCGGTCCTCCGGGGCGCCATGCTCTACCTCGGCTGCGGCCGCACGGACCTCCCCCTGCGCGCGGTCTCGGACGCCGGCCTGATGCTGCTGGGCGGCGAGCCGTTCGAGGAGGAGATCGTGATGTTCTGGAACTGGATCGGACGGTCCCAAGAGGATATCGCAGGCTTCCGCGAGGACTGGATGAACGGCACCCGCTACGGCGAGGTCAAGGGCTACGACGGCGCTCCGATTCCGGCTCCGGAACTCCCCCCAACTCGCTTGAAGCCTAGGGGAAGAGTGCGCTGAACTGCACGCATGTCCTGAAGGCGGGGCCCGGTTAGTGGCCGCGCCGTCGCTCCGTTTCCGGAGGTCCGTCGGACGTCGACGCGGCCTCTGGGAGCGTTTCCCGGTCTTAAGGTCGAGTCTCAGGTGAAGCAGGCTGTGGTCAGGTCTAGTCGGACGAATGCTGACCCTTTGCTGACTCTACTGACGAGTAGTTAGATTTCTGGAGGGGAGCCAGGGTGCGCCTCCCAGCAGGCGATCGCCACGCCGAGGTCCCCAGCCCGGGCCCCCCTTGGCTGCTGCAGGGCGCCTCCAGGTGGGCTCTCCTTCGAGGCCGCGGTTCGCTGCCCGTCTCTCGCGGAGGCCGGCGCGCGACGTTGTAGGCAGTCAACAAAGCGCGTGGTTGAAGTCGCTGAGGTTACGCCGACAGGCGTCCCATGCCGAGCGGGTGTCCGCCGAGCGCCACTCCACGTATTAACCGCGGGGTGGGGGCTCGGGTGCGGCCATGCGGATAGCTCGACCTACCGGCTGCCTTACCCGCTCGTTGAACTGGTGAGGCAGTACTTCAGTCAGCTTGACTCGCCAGCAGGTTCTTCGTCTCCTGATGGTACAGCCGTCGCACACACGCTGACCGGCGAAAACTCCGGTGAGTACGGATCGTTGGACGCGACTGGTCCGGATCTTGGTGCCCGCCACGCCTGCGAGGCTTCAAGTCCCGGTGATCACAGCGGGCCGGTGCTGTATCGCCCGGATCGTGGTGCCCAGTCGTAGGGGCCGCGCATGACCGTGTGCAGGGCGTCCCGGAGGTAGCGGTTCGGCGCAGTGCCGTCGGGGGTGCGCAGTTCGCTTTCGAGGCTGCGGAAGCGTGCGATGCGTGCGTGCAGCATGCCGAGCACGCTGGTGGAGGCGTCGTCGCGGTCCGCCCCGTCCGTGCGCTGGAGGATCAGCAGGAGGTTGTGCGGGTCCGCACCGGATTCCTCCTTGGAGAGCGAGTAGAGGTCGTTGTGGAGGGAGTCGATTTCCGCGGCCAGGGTGCGCAGAGCTGTCACGGTGTCCGAGGCGAAGAGCTCGGCGGGCAGTTCGTAGTGGCCGATCCGCTCGGCGAGGTCGAGCGTGGGCTGCACACCAATGGTGTCGCGGCGCAGCCGCAGGTACTCGTCCACGGTGAGCAGGGTCCCGGACTGCCGGTTGGCGGCTTCCTGGACGTGCCCGTACAGATACGCCCGCCAGTGCGCGGCCGCCCGCTCGCACCAGGACGGTGACATGCCCTCGCGGCTGCGCAGCCACAGGTCGTGGAAGGCGCGGGCGAGCGGTGGCGCGTCGGGGGAGGGCGGCCCGTCCAGGGCGTCGGCGACCGCGTCGACCACCGTACGGGCCTGCTCGGGGTGGTCGCCGGCCGGGCCGTCGAAGGCGTCGTCGAAGCAGAAGAACCAGCTCATCTGGTCGACGCCCAGGGCCAGGTCCGGCCCGGTCGCGGCCGGGTGGAAGCGGGCCGCGAGTTCGGCGTAGTGGGCGCGGGCGTGACGCTCGGCGGCCGCGTCGGTGGGGAGCAGACCGAAGGAGCGGGGCCACTGAAGGTGTTCGGCGGCCGCGCGGGCGGCGTCGGGGCTGATCCGTGCGGGGAAGGGGAGGTGGAGGCCGGCGTCGTTCCGCGTGCCGCCGGTACGGATCTGCGCGGCTCGGGGCTGCGGGGACATCTGCAACAGGCTCGGGACCAGTACGGCGCCGGGCACTTCGCGGGGCGGCTGCTCGGAGAGCGGGACGAGCCTCCAGCGGGCGGCGATGGTGGCGACGACGGTGGCCATTTCGGTGAGGGCGAAGTGGTCGCCGATGCATTTGCGCGGGCCTGCGCCGAACGGCAGGAAGGCCCAGCCTCGCGGGTCGGCGGTCAGCCACCGGTCCGGGTCGAACTCCATCGGGTCCGGGTAGAGGCTGGGGTCCCGGTGGATGGTGAGCGGGCTGAACAGGAGCTCGGTTCCCGCGGGGATCTCCACTCCGCCGAGGACGACGCCGGGGCGGGCGGGCTGGCGCATCAGGATCCAGGCCGGGCTGCGCAGCCGGAGCGTCTCCCTGACCAGGTTCTGGGTGAAGACGAGCTTCGGCAGGTCTTCGAAGGTGACGAGCCTCGATCCGAGGACCTCGTCGAGTTCGGCGTGGAGCCTGCGCTCGATGTCTGGCCGGGCACCGACCTCGTGGAAGAGCCAGGTGAGGCTGGTCGAGGCGGTCTCGATTCCGGCGGCCATGACGGTCATGACCTCGTCGTGGAGCTGGTCGGGGCTCATCGGCTCGCCCGTGTCGGCGTCGCGGGCGGCCATCAGTATGCCGAGGAGGTCCGCGCGGGGCCGTCCGTCGTCGATGCGTTCACGGATCAGCCGGTCGACGACCTTGCGCAACTGGGTGCCCGATTCCCGGAAGCGGCGGTTTCCGCGGGTGGGGAGGCGGTCGAGCCAGTCGACGGGCGAGACGACACGGCGCATCAGCTCGTGGACGTAGGTGGGCAGCCAGCGCCGGATGAGGCGGACCTCCTCGTTGCCCAGGGCGCTGCCGAAGAGGGCCTTGGCCACGGCCTCGCTGCCGATCGCGTACATCTCGGAGGCCACGTCGATCGTGCTGTCGGGTGTCCAGGCCTCGGAGTACGTGGTGGCGCTCAGACGCATGACGTCGGTGTAGGAGTTGAGCTTCTCGCGGTGGAAGGCGGGGATCATCAGGCGGCGCTGGCGGCGGTGGAAGTCGCCCTCGGAGTTGGGCAGTCCGTTGCCGAGGAAGGGGCGGGACTTCTGGAAGTAGCGGCCCTTCTCGTAGGAGACCGCGTCGGTGACGAGCATCTCCCGCAGGAGCGCGGGCGAGTTCACGGCGTACACGGACAGGGTGCCGAGCCGGATCTCCACCAGGTCGCCGAGGGGCCGGATCGACTGCAGTACGCCGATCGGGTCGCGCAACAGGGCCAGCGAGTGCCCCACCAGGGGCAGGCACCCGGGAGCGGTGGCGACCGTTCGGGGCGGCAGGTATGCGGGGGCGTCCGTAGTCACGTTCTCGTCCTAAGGGGTTGCGAGTTCCCGCAGCGGTACGAAGTCGCCGGCGCGGGGTGGCGGGGCGAGTGGGCACTCCGGCGGCCGTTGGCCGGCTGCCATCCCCCGCAGAGAACCAGGCTAGGTTTGCCCGCTATCAGGACGGAATGCGCAACCGTCCGGGCTTTCCGTGTGGGGGGGCGCCCCGGAGCGTTTTGGGCTCTTCCCTCAGAAGCCCCGACGGGGGGAACCACTGTGTCACAAGACCCCCACCTCCCCGTCG
>NZ_JBHWMB010000003.1:84747-89797 GCF_042730015.1 Streptomyces sp. NPDC059957
AACCAGGCTGGTTTTCCCCTCTACAAGAAGGAAATGCAAACCGTTCGGGGTTCCTTGTGGAAGGTCCCCCCACGCCCGTTTTGGGCCTCCCACGCAGGAAGCCCGGACGGGCGAACCCGTTGGGCCGCAGGACCGCTGCCGCCTCGTAGCTACCATGAGCGTTTGATCGGTCGCGTTCTGTAATGGAGGCGTCATGCGTGGTCCACTGTCCGGTAGCGGGCTCGAGCAGGGGGTATCCCCCCTGGGGCTCGCCGATGTCACTTCGAGGCCCACAGTCTTCAAATGCATGGGCCGCAGTTACAGCGCGGCCCGCTCCGACGACGAGGTCGTCATCCAGGACGTCACTGACATCACGCATCCGCTTCCCTTGGGCCGGGCGGAACCGTGTGCGGACACCCTCTGGAGCGTTCGCACGCCCCGGGGTCTGCTGGCCGGCCGTACGGACGGGACGCTCCAGGCGGTCGCCGCGCTGCGCGGGGTCTCCTGGCCGCCCCGCGACCCCTGCCCACTGGGTGGGTAGGGGTCAGGGGCGCGAACCGGCGGTGCTGCTGGAGGCAGCGCAGGTGCGGCGGTCGGCTCAGCTCGCCCGCGCGGCTTCCCGGTAGCGGCGCGGGGCCACTCCGGTGGTGCGTTTGAAGGCGTTGCTGAAGGCGCTCTCGGAGCCGTAGCCCAGGGAGGAGGCGATGGCCGCCACGGGGGTGTCCTCCCGGTGCAGGGCGTGTTGGGCCAGGCGCATCCGCCAGGTGCACAGGTAGGTGAGGGGCGGGACGCCCGCGACCTCCTTGAAGCGCTGGGCGAAGCTGGTGCGGGACATGGCCGCGGCGCGGGCGAGTTCGGTGAGGGTCCAGGCGCGGGCCGGGTCTCCGTGCATGAGGCGCAGGGCGGGGGCGACGCGTTCGTCGGCGAGGGCGCGGAGCCAGCCCACCGGGTAGGCGTCGGAGTCCGCGTTGGTCAGGAAGACGCGCAGGACCTGTACGAAGAGCAGCTGTGCGAGGTGCTCCGCCGCGAAGGCGGCCCCCGGGGCGTCCGACCGCATCTCGTGGAGCGTCTGGTTCATGAGCCAGCAGGCCGCGGGCGCCTCGGCCGTGGCGGCGCTGACGTGCATCACGGGCGGAAGGGCGCTCAGCAGTAGGTCCTTGCCGGTGGTGTTGAGGTCGATGTGGCCGCCGATCGTGACCGCGTCCCGCCCTTCGTCCCCGGCGTGGAAGAAGGTCTCGGTGGTCGCCCGCAGCACGGGCAGCGCGTCGATCGGAGGTACGGCCGGGTTACTCGCCAGGGTGTACCGGCGGTCGCCGGCGAAGACGGCGATGTCGCCGGCCTCCAGGCGGACGGGGTGTTCGACGCCCTCTATCACCAGCCAGACGACGCCCTGCATCACGGCCTGGATCTTGAGTCGTCCCGGCGCCGGAAAGGCCAGCGCCCAGTCCCCGGCGGCGATGAGTCCGCGGGACAAGGCGCAGCGTGCGCCGGTGAGTTCGAGGGTCTCGGTGATGGGATCTCCCCAGGTCGCAGATACGGGGAGGGGCGTGGACGGCGGTGCGGTCATGGGCGGACTCTCACGCAAGTCGTGCGGACGGGCAAGCATTCACATGCTGTTGATCACCCCTCACGATGAGTGGCAGCGGTGCTTCCCCGTCCGCGGCCGTGCCCCGAAACGCCGTCGCCGTCGGCCGTGCGGCCGTGTCCCAGTGTCAGGAGGTTGTGCGCATGGGCGGATTCCAGGGTCGCGCCACGTACCACCCGGACGGAGTAGTGCTGTCGCCGGCCGAGCGGCGGCCCTCCCCGGAATGTGTCCGAAGAGGGGGGCGGGACGGCCACCGTCAGGGCAGGGTCAGTGGCAGGCCCTGGAGCAGATGAACGGTACGTAGGTCTCGAGGGGCGTGGGGTGGGAGGTCCGGCCGCTCGACGCGACGTGCGTGGTGGCGGCCGGTGAGGCGGACGGCACGGCGAAGCTGCTCGGCGCCGCCGCCAGCCCGCCGACCACGAACAGCGCGGTCATTGCGGCTGCGATCAGTTGCTTGCGCATCATCACTGCTCCTGCCTGTGAATCCCCGAGTTGGGCACCGATTCCCTGCCTCATCACCGTAGGCGGGAGGGGTAGCAGGCGTGAATGTTCGAACGTCCGCAAAGGGTGCGCGAGAGTCCACAACGGCCGGGGGCTCCGGCCACGCAAGGAAACAGGTGGTCCCACATGCTCCAGCCGGTGATCTTCAACCCGCTGTCCTACGATCCCGCCGAGTTCGACCCGGAGACCCGACGGCTGCTGCGGGCCGTGATCGACTGGTTCGAAGGGCGAGGTAAGAAGCGGCTGGTCGAAAGCTACGCGTCGTGGTTCGCCGAATTCCTCGCCTTCGCCGGGGAGCAGGGCGTCTTCGCGCACTGCCTGATCCCCTCGGCCGCCGACGGAGGCGACGGGCGCTGGGACACCGCCCGCAACACCGCCTTCAACGAGGTCCTCGCCTTCTACGGCATCAACGGCTGGTACACCTGGCACGTCACCATGCTGGGCCTGGCTCCCGTCTGGCAGAGCGGCAACGCGACCGCCCGCCGCCGTACGGTCGAACTCCTCAGGCAGGGCCACTCGGCCGCCTTCGCGCTGTCGGAGAAGACCCACGGCGCCGACATCTACGCAACGGACCTCCTCCTCACCCCCACGGCCGACGGCGGGTTCCGTGCGAGCGGCTCGAAGTACTACATCGGCAACGGCAACGTGGCCGGCATCGTCACCGCCTTCGGACGCCGCACCGACGTCGAAGGCCCGGACGGCTACGTGTTCTTCCTGGCCGACAGCCGCCACCCGAACTACACGGCCGTCCGCAACGTCGCCAACGACCACCTCTACGTCGCCGAGATCCGCTTCGACGACTACCCCGTCACCGCCGCCGACGTCCTGCACACCGGCAAACCGGCCCTCGACGTAGCCCTGAACACCGTCAACATCGGCAAGTTCAACCTCGGCACCGCCGGGATCGGCGCCTGCGAGCACGCCTTCCACGAGTCCCTCAACCACGCGCACACCCGCATGCTCTACGGGCGGCGCGTCACCGACTTCCCTCACATCCGCCGGATCTTCAGCGACGCCTACCTCCGCCTGCTCGCCATGAAGATGTTCACGAACCGAGCCGTCGACTACATGAGGTCCGCGCAGGAGGACGACCGCCGCTACATCCTCTTCACGGCGATGTCCAAGACGAAGGTGACCACGGAAGCGGAGCAGGTCGTCACCCTCCTCTGGGACGCCATCGCCGCCAAGGGCTTCGAAGCCGACACCCACTTCAACTGGGTCGCACGCGACCTGCCCGGCCTGCCGCGGCTGGAGGGGACCGTCCACGTCAACATCACGCTGATCCTGAAGTTCCTGCGCAACTACCTGCTCGGCGACGCCCCCTACGACCCGGTGCCCTCCCGGACGGACCAGCGCGACGACGACTTCCTGTTCCGGCAGGGGTCCACCGGCCGGCTCGGCGAGGTCCGCTTCCACGACTGGCGTCCTGCCTTCGACCACTTTGAGCACGTGGCCAACGTGGCCCGGTTCCGGGAGCAAGTCGAAGGATTCCGCGAGCTGCTGGCCACCTGCGGCCCGGACGCCGACCAGCGGGAAGACCTCGATTTCATGCTTCCGGTCGGCCGGCTGTTCATGACCGTCGTCTACGGCCACCTCATCCTGGAGCAGGCCCGGCTGACCGGCCTGGACCGGGGCGTCCTCGACCAGATCTTCGCCCTCCTCATCAGGGACTTCGCCGGTCCGCTCACCGAACTCCACGGCAAGCCCGGCACCACGGACCAACAGCGCAAACAAGCGCTCGCCTGCCTGCGCACCCCCGCCCACGACGCCGAACAGACCCACAACCTGTGGCAGGGCATCGAGGCGATCGCCGGAACCTACGCGATGCGCCCCTGATCCACATCCGGCCCACACGCGGGGTTGAGCAATGCCCTGCCCCCGCGATCCGTACCCACAGGAGGCAGAAAGCCCATGAACTCCCTCAAGTCAGGCGTCTCGGCCGCCGTGATGGCCGCTGCCCTCGGTGCCACCGCACTGCTCGGAGCTTCCGCTCCGGCCGGCGCGGCGCCCCTGGCCACCTGCCGCGACGTGGTGGCCCGGACCAAAGCGGACCTGAACAACGCCGGTGCCCCGACGAACGCCAACGACTGGCAGGCCGTGCGCGACGCCGCCCAGCGCTTCCTCAACAACCACCCCTGGGGCAGCCCGGGCACCCAGGCCCTCCAGCGGGACGTCAACGAACTGGGTGAACTGTGCGCCCCGTAGCTCCGCGCAGGCGGGTTCGCTCCCTCGCGCGCCCATAACGGAAACCATCGTTCTCGTTTAGGGTGGGGGGATGCCTCGCCTGACGGACGAGCGCCGGGAAGAGCGGCGCCGTCACATCCTCACCAGTGCCTGGACCTGCTTCTCCGCCAACGGTTTCCACGCCACGTCCATGGACGACGTGATCGCCGCGACCGGCATGTCCTCCAGCGCCGTCTACCGGTACTTCCGCAGCAAGGACGACCTCATCGACGCCGCCGCGGACGAGGCCATGACCCTCGTGCGGAGCCTGTTCGACGGACTGCTGGCGCAGCGCCCCACCGTGTCACCGGCGCAGGTGGTTGCTGCGATGGTGGGTGAGGTCCGCGACCGGGACGCCCAGTCGGAGTACGACCTCACGCGGATCGCCATCCAGTCCTGGGGGGAGGCCCTGCGCAGGCCGGACATGGAGGAACGCACCCGGGCCTTCTATCTCGGCGTGCACGGCCAGCTGGAGGAGCTGGCCAGGCGGTGGTGCGAGGAGGGCCAGGTCGCGGCGGATGCCGATCCTCGGGGGGTCGCGACGGTTCTGATGACCCTCATGCCGGGTCTCCTCGTCGGCCGGCACCTGGTGGCACCCGTGTCCGCCGAGCACCTCATCACGGGTCTGTCCTCCCTCGGATCGGCCTCCTGGACCAGCTGACGTGCTGGTGGGGGGGGTCCCCCCTCTTTTGGTCCCCCCCCCCCCTCCCCCTTTCCTCCCCCCTGGCTGTCCCTCCCTTTCCCCCCACCCCCACGGTCCCC